>NZ_JBEZKS010000034.1:46983-89266 GCF_040651775.1 Streptomyces sp. NPDC048383 | reverse complement strand
ACGTCCGAGCCGCCCCGGGGCCGCCGTCCGCCCGGCAGCAGCGGCGGCTCCGGGGCCGCGGCGGGCGCCCGCGGCGCCTCGCCGTCGGCAACACCGTTCGGCGCGGACGCCCCTGACGGCGCGCCGACCGTGCCCGCGCCGGCACCCGCGCCCGCGCGACGCCGCGGCAGCGAGCGCCCCCTTACGGCCGCGAGCAGCGCGTAGTTCTCCGCGACGAAGACCCGGCCCGGGCCGCCGACGGGCTCCGGCACCCGTTGGCCCGTCAGGTCCAGGTACATCGCCTGGACCACGTCGAGCCCGGTGTCGTCGGTGAACAGCCTGAACTGGGCTCCGGGGCGCGGGTTGAAGTCCACGAGCCGGAAGCAGCCCGCCTCGTCCCGACGGAAGTCGAGGTCGAGGATGCCCTGGTAGCCGAGCCGGTCGGCGAGCCGCAGCCCGGCCTCCTCCACCGCCGGGTCCGGCAGCCAGCGGCCCACCGCCGTCAGCCCCGTGCGCACGGGCCAGGACAGCTCCTTGCGGCCCGATCCGACGAGGAGCGGGTGTCCGCCCCGGGCGAAGGCGCCGTGGAAGAACCAGTCGGTGTCCGGACCGGCCGGCAGGAACCGTTGGAGCAACAGCCGGCTCCCGGCCTGCGCGGACCGCTCGTACAGCCCCCGCGCCTCGGCGGTGGTGTGCACGAGGGTGGTGCTGCGCAGCCCGGCGCCGGCGGGCAGCAACCACGGCCGACTCCACTTCGCCACCACCGGCAGGCCGAGCCGCCGGCCGGCCTCCGCCGCCTCGGCCCCGCTCGCCGGGATCACGGTCTCCGGGTGCGGGACGTCCCAGCGCGCGCACAGCCGGGACAGTTCGGCCTTGTCGGCCACCCGCGCGGGCAGGTTGTCGGGTTGATGGGGAATCCGGAAACGGTCCGTCAGGTCCGTTGCCGTACGCGACACCGCGATGGCGCTCAGGTCGTCCATCGCGATGAGCACGGCCGGCCGGCCGATCCGCTCCGACACCCGTACGAGGCATGCGCGCAACGCGTCCGGCGCCTCGGGGTCCACGCCTCCGTCCGGCCCCGGGTGGGTGGCCCTCAGGTAGCGCGAACGCCCCATGGGACCTCCCCCGGCCTCGACGACGGCATGGACCTCCACGCCCTTGCGCCCCAGCGATCTGACGGCGCCGAGGGTTCCGTGGTGGAACGGGTTCCGATCGAGTCTGAGCAGAACCGCGGGGACGTGGTTGGCGAACGCGTGCATGGAAACGGTGTCTTTCACCTAGTCGGACCAAGCGGGATGGATACGCACCTGCGAATGGCCTACGCAGTGGCCACCGGACAGGCCATTCGTCAGATCTGATGCCTAACGTCTCTGGTAAGCACACCGGTTCAGGAAAGCTCGGGAGACGCCATGCCCAGACCACGCCGCCGACTGGTGAGCACCTGCATCGGTACCGTCACGGCCGGACTGCTCGCCACGGGTGCCGCACTGTCGGCACCCGACGAGGAGACGTCCAGGACCTCCGACGTCGCCATGGGCGCGTACCTCGACTTCGGGCCCCCGGGGGTGGCCCGGATCCCGTCCCTGTCGCGCTGGCTGGGCGGCAAGGAGATCCGGGTCGGGCACACCTATCTGCCCGGCGACGTGTGGGGCGGCATCGAGGGCAACGTCGGCTTCCTCGCGGACTGGGCGGCCTGGCGCAGGGCCCGGGCCGACCGGCTGTTCGTCCTGAACGTGCCCATGCAGGCGCGCAACGAGAGCCGGATCCCGGACCGTCAGGTGGCGCAGCTGATCAGGGCCGGCGCGAACGGCGAGCACGACCAGCACTTCCGCAGGCTGGCCGAGCGGCTTGTGAACCTGGGCGTCCCGGACACGGTGATCGTGCTCGGCTGGGAGATGAACGGCACCACCTACACCCACCGCTGCGGGCCGGACCCGCAGAACTGGAAGGCGTACTGGAAGCGCGTCGTCAACACCATGCGCGCCGTGCCCGGACAGGCGTTCAAGTTCGATTTCGCCCCCAACCGGGGCACGGACGCCATCGGCTGGACCACGTGCTACCCGGGCGACGACTGGGTCGACATCGTCGGCATGGATTCGTACGACCAGGCTCCCGGCCGGAACTTCGACGAGCAGATCACCCAGCCGTACGGGCTCCAGCAGCACGTCGACTTCGCGAAGGCACACGGCAAGGAGATCTCGTACCCGGAGTGGGGCCTGTTCCGCAACGGGGACAACCCGGAGTACGTGCGGCGGATGCTGAAGTGGATCGAGCAGCACAAGCCGCTCTACCACACCATCACCGACTACTGCCCGCACGGCGTGTGGCAGTGCAAGGCGAACCCGGAGTCCTCCCGGGTGTTCCGCGAGGCCCTGACGCCGGACCTGCCCGGCCCGGTGATCCCGACCCCGGTGGTCCCGACGCCCGTGGTCCCGACGCCCGTGATTCCCACTCCGGTGGTCCCGACCCCGCAGATCCCGACGCCGCAGATCCCGACCCCGGCCGTCCCGACCCCGCAGATCCCCACGCCCGCCGTCCCCTCGCCGGAGGTACCCGTTCCGGTGCCGAGCCCCGAGGTGCCGACCCCGGTCCCGGGTCCCGTCGAGCCCACGCCGGCCGAGCCCACGCCCGTCGTCCCGAAGCCGGACGTCTCCGTGCCGCCGGTCGTCCCCCCGCTGCCCTCGCCGCAGGTCCCGGTGCCGCCCGTGTTCCCGCCGGTGCCCTCGCCGGCGGTCTCCGTACCCCCGCCCGTGCCGCCGAAGCCGACGCCCAGCCCGCTGGTGCCGAAGCCGCAGCCGCCCAAGCCGCAGCCCAACAACAGCAACCAGTGGTGCGTACCGCTCAACTTCGGGGAGTGGCTGTCGAAGCTGGTCGGCAACCAGGCCGTCTGCTTCGACCTCAAATGGGGCAAGGACTCCTGGGTCTGGCCCTTCTAGCCCCCGCCCCCCGCGCGGCGGGCGCACCGCCGCGGTCACCGGACCCGGAGTTCGTTGAGCCGGGCCCGCCAGTCCCGCGCGGCCGGCATCGCCTCGCGCAGCGCCTCCACCGCCCGCTCGCGCCCCGTCACCTGCGCCTCGTGCAGTCGCAGCAGGGGCGCGAGCGCGGCCGTGGACATCAGGAGCCGTTGGTTGACCACCGTTTCGGGGCGCCAGTGGTTCTTGTACGGCTCGCTGCCGCGCAGGAAGCTCACCACCGGCCGGCCGTCGGCCAGCGCCCGCCCGGTCTCGTAGCGCAGCAGCAGCGTCGCCACGTCCACCTTGCGGTCCCGCAGGTCCGGATCGGCCCCGTACAGGTAGCCGCCGCTCAGGCCTGCGGACAACAGCGTGACGTTCGCCGCCACCACCTTCCCCTCCAACCGGAACTCGGTCAGCCGGCCCTCCCCGGCGCGCACCATCCGCCGGGTGGCCCGGGTCAGGTGCTCGGCGAAACGCGGCCTCAGGTGCTCCGGCGTCACCCCGCGCCCGCGCCACTGCTTCTCGTGCAGCCGCAGCAGGTTCCGTACGGCCTGCGGCACCTCCGGCTCGGTGACCTCGTGCTCCTCGATCCCGGCGGCGTCCGTCTTGCGGAGCTTGGCGCGCACCCGCTGGGCGCCGGAGGACGGCATCCGCTTCACCAACTCGTCGAAGGGCAGCGCGGGCAGCTCCATGCAGGTGGAGTCGGCCAGTTTGCTGCGCACCCCGGGCCACGCCTCGTACAGCGCCTCGGCGGCGGCTCCCGGCCGCACCTCGCGCAGGTCGACGATCGCCCTGCGGGCGGCCCGGTGCAGCCCGCGGGCCAGCGCCGGGACGACCTCCTCGGCGTGCTCGGCGGCCACCAACACGTCCGAGTGGTCGGTGATCCCGCCGCCGAGCGCCACCAGCCGCGGCAGCGGCCGGTGTACGAGCATCAGCGCGGCCGCCCCGACCAGTTCCTCCCCGCGCCGCACGAGGACGGTCCGCAACCGGCCCTCCTTGCCGTACGACAGCCACCACGAGTGCAGCCAGGCGTGGCTCTGGAACGGGGTGGCGGTGGGACAGCCGCGGAAGAGCCGGTTCCACTGCTCTTCCAGGGCGGCGAACTGTCGGGGGTCGCGGCACAACGTCACCGACAGGGCCCCGGTGGAGCCCCGCTTCATCGCGCGGACTCCTTCTCCTTGGTCTCGGTGTGCTCGCCCTGCGCGGGCAGGGAGGCGTACTCCTCGACGGCCGGCTGGGTCCCCTCGCCGTCCGCGCGCCGTACGGGGCGTCCGGTCCGGGTGGGCCGGGCCAGCAGCCACAGGCCGCCCAGCAGCCCGCCCGCGCACAGCCCGACGGCGCCGCTGATCGGCGCGGACGGCGAGGCCGCGTCGGTGGGGGCGACGGCCTGGTTGAACAGGAGCAGCTGCACACCGGTGTTCTTCGCGGCCTGATTGCTGCTCAGCGACAGCGCGTCGGCGACGGCGTTGGCGATGTCGGCGGCTTCGGCGGGACTCTTGGAGGTCCCGGTGATGGCGATCATCGGGGACTCGGGGGAGGTTTCCGCGCGCACCTGGGTCCGCAGCCGTTTGGCGTCGATGCCCGCGCGCGGCTGCGCGTAGGCGAGGGTGGAGCTGCTGGTGGCGATGCGGGCATAGGCCTGCGCGAAGCCGAGCGCGGTCGCCGGTTCGGTGGTGTCGTCCGGGACGGCGACGACGTAGCTGGTGGCGGCGTATTCGGGCGCCTTGAGCACCCCGTACGCCCCGCCCGCGGCCATGCCGAGCAGGGCGCAGGCGGGCAACGGCCACCACGCGGGCGGGCGCGGGGAGCGGCGCTTCTTCTCCGAGCGGTGGTCGGACTTCTTCTGGTCGGCGGTGTCGGCCATGTGCGGTGCTCACTTCCTGGGCGGGTGGCGGGTCGGGGGAGTGCGACGGACCCGGCCGCTGCGCGGGCCGGGTGGGAAGGTGCGGGGTCAGCCGTTGCCCGCGGGCCCGGAGCGCGGCGCGGCCGGGCCCCGTCCCGCCGGGGTGGGGGGCGCGGGCAGGGGCGGGGTCGGCGTCCCGCCGGGCACCGGGGCGGCCAGCGCGAGGGCGTAGACGTCGAGCAGGCGGCTCGCGCTGCCGGCGATGTCGTAGCGGCGCGCCACGGGCGGCGCCGGCAGCCGGCGGGCGCCGGCCTCCATGTGCCCGCGCAGCGCGGCGACCAGTTCCTCGGTACCGGGCCCGATGCGGCGGGCGCCGGGCGCCTGGGCGGCGGGCAGGTCGTCGATGGCGGGGCAGGTGACGTGCAGGACGGGCAGTCCGGCGGCCAGCGCCTCGACCACGGCGAGCCCGAACGCCTCCTCCCGTGAGGGCGACACGAAGACGTCCATGGCGGCCAGCAGGGCGGGGATGCCGGGGGTGCGCCCGTCGGCGCTGTCGCCCAGCGGGTCCCGCTCCCCGAGCAGGTGGATCCGGCTCTGGGCGCCCAGTTCGGCGGCGAGCGCGCGCAGCGCGGCCCGCTCCGGCCCGTCGCCGGCGAGCAGCAGGTGTGCGCCGGGCAGGGCGGCGACGGCCCGGATGAGGACGTCGAACCGCTTGCCCGGCACCAGCCGGCCGACCCCGCCGATGACGAAGGCCCGGTCGGACAGTCCGGTGCGGGCCCGGGTGGCCCGCCGGACGCCCTCGTCGAAGCGGAAGCGGGCGGCCTCGATGCCGTTCGGCACGACGTGGATGCGGGGCGCCGGCACCCCCCACCCCTCCAGCCGGGCGGCGACGGTGTCCGAGACGGCGACGGTGGCCGCGCCCAGCCGTTCGCCCGCCAGGTACAGGGCCCGGACGCCCCGGGTCAGCGGCCTCCCCTCGATCTCGGCTTCGCCGAGGGAGTGTTCGGTGGCGACGGTGGCGCGGACGCCCGCGAGCCGGGCCGCGAGGCGCCCGTAGACGCAGGCCCGGTACAGGTGGGTGTGGACGAGGTCGTAGCGGCCGCGCCGGATGAACGTCACCAGCCGGGGCAGGGCGCCCAGGTCCCGGTTGCCGGTCATCCCGAGGTGCACGACGCGCACCCCGTCGGCGCGCAGGCCCTCGGCGACCGGGCCGGGGTTGGTCAGCGTCAGTACGTCGCAGGGCATCGGCATGTGCCGGAGCAGCAGTCGCAGTTGCTGTTCGGCCCCGCCGACGCCGAGCCCGGTGATGATGTGCAGTGCCTTGACCGTGTTCACGGGAGCACCACCCGGCGCAGGTCGGCCACCCGGTGGCGGAGCTGCTTGATCCACAGTCGGGCGGCCCCGTCGGCCTGGCTGACGTGGGTGCGGGGCATGGCGTGCGGGCCGGCGAGCCGGCCGGGGGTGATGCCGCAGGCGTACGCGTAGCCGGCGGCCCGGGTCGCGGCGGTGACGCGGGCGTCGAGGTGCCCGTACGGGTGGCAGAACCCTTCGGGGAGGGTGCCGGTCAGCTCGCGCAGCAGGTCGCGGCTGCCCCGGAGTTCCTGCTGGAGGACGTCGTCGGAGGCGGCGGTGAGGTCCTGGTGGAGCAGTCCGTGGGAGCCGATCTCGATGCCGGCGGCGGCGACTTCGCGGATGCCCTCGGCGGTGAGCAGTGCCTTGCGGGGGCCCAGCGGGTCCCAGACGTTGTCGACGCCGAGCCGGCCGGGGAGCACGAACAGGGTGGCGGTGCAGTCGTGCCGGCGCAACAGCGGCAGGGCGGAGGTCAGGAAGTCGGTGTACCCGTCGTCGAAGGTGAGCCCGACCAGTCGGCGGCCGCGGCCGGCGGCGCGGGCCCGCAGCAGTTCGCCGACGGACACCCCGCGCAGTCGGCGGGCGCGCAGCCACAGCAGCTGGGCCTCCAGGGCGGCGGGGGTGACGGTGATGCCGTACGGGTCCTCCGCGGGGTCGGTGAACTCGGCGACCGAGTGGTACATCAGGACCCACGGCGCCGCGGTGCGGCGGGCGGGGACCACCGCGGCGGGGGGCGCCGTGTCGGTGTCAGCGGACATTGCGGAACCTCTGGGTGAGCTGGGAGGTGAGCTGGGCGAGCTGTGCGGGCAGGGCGGTGACTTCGAGGGCCCGTATGGCCATGCCGGTCGCCCCGAACATGGCCGGGACCAGCAGGCAGCCGAGGGCGGCGCTGAGCAGCGGGTCGGGGATCATCGGCCCGGCGAGCCAACCGGTGCCGCAGGCGGCGACGGCGGCGACCGCGAGCCGGCCGATGCTGACGGCGACCCGGCGGACCTGGATGGCGATGATCCGGGAGCCGAGCCCGGTGAGCAGTAGGACGGCGGTGGTGGAGATGCCGGCGGCGTTGGCGGCGGCGATGCCCCAGGTGCCCCACCAGCCGACGGCGAAGGCTCCGGCGACGACGTTGACGAGCAGCCCGGCGCCCATCGCGAGCGCCGGGAACCAGATGGGCCGGGCGGTCGAGAAGAAGGGCCGGGACAGCGCGCCGACGAGGCAGTGGCCGAGGAGCCCGAGGCCGTAGACCCGCATGACGGAGGCGGTGGCGAGGGTGTCCCGGTGGGTGAACGCACCGCGTTCGAAGAGCACCTGGATGATCTGCGGGGCGTAGCCGATGACGAGGGCGGTGCCCATCAGCACGGCGAGCGAGGCCAGCGCGAGGTCGCGTTCCACCCGGCGCCGCGCCTTCTCCCGTTCCCCGCCGGCCATGGCCTGGGCGACGACGGGGAAGGTGACGGTGCAGATCATCAGGGACAGCACCATCGGCATCTGCGCGACCTTCTGCGCGTAGTTGAGGTGCGAGATGGCGCCCGAGGGCAGCGAGGCGGCGAGGAAGCGTTCGACGAGGACCTGGGACTGGCGGAACACCGCGAAGAAGATGACGGGCGCGATGACGCCGAAGGCGATGAGGGTGGGCCGGTCCCGGTCGCGCCGACCGCGCGGGGCGAACCTGACCCGGCGCGGCCCGAAGCCCACGTTCCGGATGAACGCGGGCAGTTGGACGAGGACCATGAGCAGCCCCCCCACGGCGACCCCGGCGGCGGCGGCCCGCACCCCCCACAGGGCGTGCAGGGCGACCATCGTGCCGATGATCCCGACGTTGTACGCGACGTAGATCGCGGCGGGCGGCAGGAAGGAGCGGTGGGCCCGCAGGGCGGCGCTGAAGTACCCGGCGATGCCGAAGGAGACCACGGTGAGCGCGGTCAACCGGGTGCACTCGACGGCCAGCCCGGGGTCGGGCAGGCCGGGCGCGAGCGCCCCCACGACGAACGGCGCGGCCACGACGAGGACGGAGGCCACGGCCGCCAGCATCACCAGCAGCCGCGGCAGGGTCGCCGCGATCAGGAGCCGTACGGGGTCCTGCGTACGGGCTTCGCGGCGGGTCAAGCCGGCGCGGGCGGCGGCCCGGCGGGCCAGCGCGTGACTGAAGGCGGGCACCATGAGCAGCGCCATGGCGTCCTCGATGAGCAGCGTCGAGGCCATTTCGGGCACGGTCCAGGCGATCAGGAAGGCATCGCTGTCGTGTCCGGCGCCGAAGAGGTGCGCGATGGTCTGGTCGCGTACGAGGCCGAGGACGGCCCCGGCGACGGTGAGCCCCGCGGTGACCGCGGCGGCCTTGGCCAGGAACCGGCCGAGGGGCGCGGCCGCGGCCGGCCCGCTGCCGGACGAGCCCGATCCGGATCCGCCGCCGCCCGGCCCGCTCCCGGCGGCCGCCGTACCCCCGCCGGCGGCCGCGCCGGCGGCCGTCCGCGCAGCGTCCCTCCGCGCGCCGGGCGTCCGCGCCGGTACCGCGGCGGCCCCCGCGCCGCCGCGGCCCGTCCGGGCGAGCACCGGCCTGCGGGGGGCGGGCGCGGCGCCGTCCGGCTCGGGGCCCGCCCCGGCGCGGGCCGCGTCGGACCCGCCGTCGGCGTCGGGCCCGGGACCGGCGGCGGAGAGCACCGGCCCGCGGGCCGGTCCGCCGCGCGGGGCCCCGGCGACGACGCCGGTGACCGGCGCCGGGCGCGGCGGACGGCCCGCGGTCGCGGCGACTTCGGTCGCCGCGGCCGCGGGCCGTCGCCGGGGCGTCGTGTCGGTCACCGGCCGGCCGGTCCCTCGGGGAGCGGGCCTCCGGAGCCCGGTGCCCACCGGTCCCCGGGCGAGGGCAGCGCCCACCAGGCGGCGAGTCCGATGATCACGCCGGTCAGGACGGTGGAGGGGCCGCCGATGTCGGCGTAGAGGAAGTCGGTCAGCTGCCAGACGAGGAGCCCCAGCGCGACGAGCCCGCAGTCGCGGATCCCGCGCCCGGCCGCGTACCGGCGCAAACCCGCGACGAGCAGCACCGCCCAGCCGCCCACCAGGGCGGTGAGCCCGATCAGTCCCTGTTCGCTGAGGATCAGCAGGTACATGTTGTGCGGGGACAGCAGCGGTTGGCGCAGGTAGGCCTGTCCGGCGCCGGCGGTGTCGCTGCCCGAGGACAGGCCGAGCGAGGAGTGTCCGTCACGGTGGGCGGGGAAGCCCTTGAGGCCCACGCCCGCGGCCGGCCGTTGCCGCCACATCGACCCGGCGGCCGCCCACATCGTGTAGCGGTCGGTCACCGACTGGTCGGGGGCGCTTGAGACCTGGGTGATCGAGGTCAGCCGCTCGGCCACCATCTCGGAGCCGACGCCCAGTCCCCCGACCAGGACCACGGCGGCGGCGCCCAGCGCCACCAGCACCTTCAACGCCCGCCGGATCCCGGCGAGCAGCATCACCAGCACGGCCGCGCCGAGGGTGGCGATCCAGGCGCCCCGACTGAACGACAGCACCAGCGGCACCACGAGCACCAGCGCGCACGCCCCGGCGATCCGCCGGACCCGGGGCGCGAGCCCCGGCGCGAGCGCCGCGGCGGTCGCCACGATCAGCCCGTACGCCACCACCGTGGCCATGCCCATGACGTCGCCGGGGCCGAAGGTGCCCACGGCGCGGATGTCCTCACCCTGGTACGAGGCCCCGGTGTGGGTCGCGTACTGCACGACCCCCACCGCCCCCTGCACCAGCGCGAGGACCACGAAGCAGCCGGCGGCCAGCCGGAACTCCCGCGCGTCGCGCACCAGCAGCACCACGGCCGCCGGGGCCAGCACGAACACCTGGAGGTAGCGGACGAAGCCGGGCAGCGCGGCGTACGGGTCACCGGCGGTCACCGTCGCCACGGCCAGCCCGACCGCCGGCAGCCCGAGGACGAGGACGCCCAGCGGACTCAGCGGCCGCACCCGGCCCCGCAGCGCCTGCACCGCGCAGATCAGGGCCAGGAGCAGCGAGGCGGCGTCGGCGGGGCCGACCTTCCCGGAGGCGCTCGCGTCCCCGGCGGGCAGGGGCGCGAGGAGGAACAGCACGGTAGCGGCGAGCGGCACCAGCGGCCAGTGTCGGCGCAGCAGGCCCGGCAGCCCGGGGAGACGGACCGCGGCGGATGCGGCGAGGCTCATGCTCAACTCCCTCCCAGCCGGAAGCGGAAGAAGGAGGCCGCGGTCCGGGCGAGGATCCACAGGTCCTGCCACAGCGACCAGGTGTCGATGTAGTGGTTGTCGAAGCGGGCCCGGTCCTCGATGGAGGTGTCCCCGCGCAGGCCGTTGATCTGCGCGAGGCCGGTGATCCCGACGGGCATCCGGTGGCGGGCCTCGTAGCCGGGGTGGATGCTGCTGAACTTGGCGACGAAGAAAGGTCGTTCGGGGCGGGGGCCGACCAGGCTCATGTCACCCCGGACGACGTTCCACAGCTGCGGGAGCTCGTCCAGCGAGGACTTGCGCAGGAAGGAACCGACGGGGCTCATGCCGCGGTCGCCGGCGACGGTCCAACGGGTCGCGGCCTCGTGCTCGTCGGCGCGCAGGGTGCGGAACTTCAGCAGGGTGAAGGGGCGCCCGTACAGGCCGACCCGCTCCTGACGGAAGATCACGCCGGGTCCGTCGGCGAGCCGTACGGCCAGCGCGCAGGCGGCCATGACGGGGGCCGCGGCCAGCAGGGCCAGGGCGGCGAGGGAGGAGTCGATGCCCCGCTTGACGAAGCGCTCCAACGGCCGGGACGGGCGCGGCAACAGCGGCTGGACGGCGTACCCCCACAGCTGGTCGGCGGGCTGCGCGACCCGCATGCCGGTGACCTTGGCGGTCCCGGCCGGGTCGGCGAGCCAGAGCCGGCAGCCGTGGTCGTGGAAGAGCCGGACCAGGGAGGCGGTGCGCTCGTCGGCCTCGGGCGGGCGGGTGAACACGGCGTGCCGCACGGAGTTCTGGATGACGGCCCGGCGGATGTCCTCGTGGGTGGCGAGCAGCGGCAGCTGCCCGCTCGGCCCGTCGGCGGTGGGCGCGGTGTCGGCGATGCCGACGGGGCGCAGCCCGTACTCGGGACGGCCGTGCAGGGCGGCGGCGACCGCGCCGGCGCCCTCGCCGGGGCCGACGACGAGCGCGGAGAGCGGCCTGCGCACGGCGGAGCGGCGGTGCAGCTGATGGACGAATCCGCGTCCGGCGCAGGCCAGCAGGGCCTGGAGGCAGACGGCGCCGAGCAGGGCGTTCCAGCCCAGGGCGTGCCCCGGCAGGGCGGCGGCGAGGACGGCGGCGGCCGCGCACCACAGCACGGCGGCCCGCCCGAGCAGCACGGGCAGCTCGAACAGGGCGGAGGGCGCGAGCCGGGGCCGGTAGAGGCCGGCCTGCGCGTGCAGGGCGGTGTACGTGGCGGCGAGCAGGACGACGGCGGGGGCGCCGGCGCCGGGCGGCAGCGTCGACGCCGGTACGGCGGCCGCGGCGGCCGCGACGGCCAGCGCGTCCACGGTCAGCAACGGGCCGACGCCACTGCGGCGACGGACCCGCTGCGGACGCAGGACGGGCCGGGCCCGCTCGGCCCGGGGCCGGCGCGGGGGGTGGATCGCGGTCACGGAACGGCGGGCTTCCGCCGGCGGCGCGGGCGCGAAGGCGCTGCCGCCGGCGGGCCCCGTGCCGCCCTGCCCACCGTGCCGGGCGGGTGCGCTGTCCATCGTCATCGGCTGATGCGCTCCTGGTTCGAGGGCCGGGGCCTGCCCAGCAGTTCGTGGTACAGGCCGGTGACCGCGTCGGCGGTCCGCCGCACGTCGAAGTCGGTCCGGGCGTGCTGCCGGGCCTGCTCCCCGAGTTCGGCGAGCAGCCGCGGTTCGGCGAGGAGCCGTCCCAGGGCCTTGGCCAGGGCCGTCGGGTCCTCCGGCGGCACCAGGCAGAGCCGTCCCTGGCCGGAGGGCAGGCTCTCCCGCGCACCGCTGACGTCGGAGACCAGGACCGGTCGGCCACAGGCCATGGCCTCGAGCGGAGCGAGCGCCATTCCTTCCCACCGCGACGGCAGTACAACGAGATCGGCGGCCCGAAGCCACGGTCGGATGTCCGCGGCGGCCCCCGCGAAGAACACCCCGGGCGGCGCCGTGCGGCGCAGCCGCTCGCCGTCCGGGCCGTCCCCGACCAGCGCCAGCCGGGCCTCCGGAACGGCCCCGAGCAGCTCCGGCCAGGCCCGGAGCAGGATGTCCTGGCCCTTCTGCGGGCATAGCCGGCCGACGCAGACGGCGAGCGGTCCGTCGCCCCCGAACCCGTCGGGCAGGGGGAGTCCGGCGCGGGCCTCGGCCCGGTCCTGCTCGGGATCGGGCCGGCCGGGTCGGAAGTGGTCGAGGTCGACGCCGTTGCGGATCACCGACCAGTGGCCGGCGATGCCCTCGGATTCCCCCTCCCGGCGCTCGGACTCGCTGACGCAGAGCACCCGGTCGGCCCAGCGGGCGCCGAAGCGTTCCCAGCGCAGCGCGAGCGCGGCGGTGGCGCCACCGACGGCGTCGAAGGACCAGGCGTGCGGCTGGAACACCGTGGGCAAGGAGCCCCGTACGGCGAGCCGCCCGGCGAGTCCCGCCTTGGCGCTGTGGGCGTGCAGCAGGTCGGGTCGGACCCGGCGGACCAGCCGGCCGGCGCCGAGCACTTCGGCGGGCAGGCCGGGACCGGGGGCCCGCCCGGCGCGCCAGGTGAGCACCTCGGCTCCGGCGTCCCGGGCCTCGTCGGCGAGCCGCCCGCCCGGCGGGCAGCCGACGACGACGCGCAGTCCGCCGGCGGCCTGCGCCCGTACGAGGTCGGTGACCACCCGGGCCACGCCGCCGTCCACGGGCTGCACGAGGTGCAGGACGGTGAAACCGGCTCCGGAAGGTGCCGGGGAGGGCTGGGAGGGGTGTGAGGGTTGCGCTGATGGCTGTGTCGGCACGTGGAGTGGACTCCTGCGTTCAGCGGCGCGCGTCTGTCTGAACGAAGAGCACACCGAGGAATTGACCCTGACTTTCGCCTGTGAACGTGAAACTCAGGCTGCGGGCACCACCGGACAGCGCGGGACCGATGTCGAACACGTCCGCGTCATATCCGAGA
This sequence comes from Streptomyces sp. NPDC048383, assembly GCF_040651775.1. Classification (NCBI taxonomy): domain Bacteria; kingdom Bacillati; phylum Actinomycetota; class Actinomycetes; order Kitasatosporales; family Streptomycetaceae; genus Streptomyces; species Streptomyces sp. NPDC048383. The sequence goes on along the minus strand of NZ_JBEZKS010000034.1, from coordinate 76,061 downwards.
TTGTTCACATGTTCGGGCTGTCGCACGAATGAGGGACGCCCGAATTCCGTGATCGTGGAATTCATAACATCATTAAAAGGATTTTCTGCATCACTGAGGCTGATCCGACGACCACTGTCGGCGGTCACCGTGAGTGAGTCACCCAGGGTCCCGCGGTCCCCGTCGTAAGCGACCACCCCGGCCCGCCCGGCGGCACCGGTCGGCGCGTCCAGCCCGGCGATCTCCACCGTCTCCCCGGCCGCCTCGCCGCCGCCGGCCACCAACCCCTCGAAGCCGTCCCACAGCGAGATCCGCCGCAGCGGCTCCCGCGGGTGCTCGTAGGCGACCACCAGCGTCCACCCGCCCCAGGCGCCCACCTCCGAGTGCCCCATGGCGATGTTCAGTTGGGCGACGGTCCACAGACCGGCGCCGCCCTTGCGCACCAGCGGGGTCACGTCGGCCGAGGCCTGGTAGGCGTCGCTGCCGGCGTCCGCGCGGTGCCCGATCACGGTGTCGGCCAGGACGGCCTTGTACGCGCCCCCGGGCTCGGCGACCAGCACCCGCCCGTTGTCCTGCGGCGGCTTCTGCTCCCCCACCCGCAGGTTCCCGCCCCAGTAGAGCCGGGCGTACGAAACCTTCGCCCCCTGCGGGACCTTGAGCTCGGCGCGGGTGGAGTTGTAGGTGTCCGGATCCTTGTCGACCTCGCTGTAGAACATCTCGAAGTCGCTGTTCACCCCGGCCGCGCCCCGCTTGACCTCGGCGCACGGCTCGGCCTGCGGGGACTCCTCCTTGCGGCAGCTGATGCCCGAGTTCGAGGCCCGGACGAGCCCGCCGTGCTGGACGGCTTGATAACGCTGCGTGAACGGAACCCGCGGCAATTCGCGCGGCCCGACCGGTTCCACCGCCTGCGCCGCGGGGGCGTTGGCGGAAAGTGCGAGGCAGGACAACAGGCCGAGTGTGCCGAGGATTCTGCGGGGTGAACCCATGTCCCTGTCTCCATTTTCGACCAAGGGGGCAAAACAGGAGTGAACTTTGTCAGAAATCAGGCTGGAAATCACGTCGGACTCGCTCGTACGGCCTTTTGGGCGATGCCACGCACCCTCGCGGTCGGCGGGTCGTTAAGGCCGCGCAGCACCACGCGAACGGATAGCGGAAATCACCGCGAAAGTCGGGCCGGACCCGCACCGCGACCACCCCGGGAGCGGGCGCGGGAACGCCTGAGCGTCAACCTTCCGATCCGAAACGTCGGCATCCGGGTGAATCGACGCAACCCGGGCCGGGGCGGGGCCGTTGATCCGGGTGCTCCAGTACCGGGCAATCCTGCAAAAAAGGGACGAAAATGATCAAGAAGTTTGTGGCTGGCGCAGCGGTTGCCGCCTCCGTCGTGGGTCTGGGTGCCGCGATGGCCCCGCAGGCGATGGCGATCGGGAACGACAACGGCATCAACACCGTGAACGGCAACGGCGCCTCGCAGATCTACGGCAACCAGGCCACGTACGGCAACATGAGCCCGCAGATGGCGCTCATCCAGGGCTCGTTCAACAAGCCCTGCATCGCCCTGCCCGCCAAGGCCAACGTGCAGTCGGTCCTCGCCCTGGTCAACGTCGGCGTCCAGGACATCCCGGTCCTGTCCAGCCCGCAGAACCAGCAGTGCACCGAGAACTCGACCCAGGCCAAGGGCGACGAGGCCCTCTCGCACATCCTGGACAACATCCCGATCCTCTCGGGCAACGTCTCCTCCGGCAGCTGACCCCCTCAGCCCCGCCCCGGCGAGGCCGTCGCACCCTCGGGTCGCGGCGGCCTCGCCGCGTATAGGACCTCTCGAATTCCGGACCGAATCCGTTCGGAATTCCGCACACGGACCCGGGGGGCATCGGAGTGAATTGCCCGACGACCCCCGAAAATCTCCGGTTTCTTTTCCCGGCGCCGCTCGTTGTTATTTTTGCAGTGGATACGCCCCTGCGGGAAAGGATCAAAATCAAATGACGTACAAGAAGGCAGTGGTGCTGGCCGCCGGCGCGCTGATGGCCGCTGGTGTCGCCTCCCCCGCCATGGCCGACGCGGATGCCCACGGTGTGGCCGCCGGCTCCCCCGGTGTCCTCTCCGGCAACCTCGTCCAGGTCCCGGTGCACGTCCCGGTCAACGTCTGCGGCAACACCGTCAACGTGATCGCGCTGCTGAACCCGGCGTTCGGCAACACCTGCGTCAACGCCTGACGAAGCGCCTGCGCCCGCGAGGGCGAACCTCCTCGGGGTGGCCCCGGAGTGCACGGCGGTGCACTCCGGGGCCACCTTCGATTCAGCACCGGCACCATCGCCGGTAGACAGGGAAGGACCCATGCGACAGGTACTGAGCCGACAGGTACTGGGCAAGGGGATGCTCACGGCGGCGGCCGCGTCCAGCCTGCTGTCGATCGCGACCGGCGCGGCCCACGCGCACCCCGCGGCGACGTCCGAGGCCTCGCATTCGCCGGGTGTGCTGTCCGGCAACAGCGTCTCGGTACCGATCACCTTCGCCCCGAACGTGTGCGGCAACAGCGTGGACGGGGGCGCCGCCCTCAACCCCGCGATGGGCAACACCTGCGCCACGACCACCGGCTCCGACGTCGACCACGACCACGGGCGCCACCTCAGCCCCGAGCACGCCGAAACCTTCGAGCGCTACCTCGACGGGCGCGGCGGAGGCGGCCGGCACGCGCTCCCCTCCCAGCGCCACGAGGAGGAGCGCGGCCACGAGGAACCCCGCGCGAACCTCCCCCGACACGCGGCGCCCCGCCCCGAGGAGCCGCGCCACCAGGAGCCGCGCCACCACGGCCACGACGACGGCGGCTACGGCGGCCCGGGCGAGCAGCAGCCGGAGGAGGAGTGCGACGACCACCCCGCGGGTCCCCCGCCGCACGCCGAGCACCCGGCCCCCCACCCGGCGCCGCTGCCGGAGCCGGTCGCGGAGCACCCGGCGCCGCTGCCCGCCCCCGCGCCGCCCGCCGCGCACGAGCCGCCCGAGACGGGACCGCCGCGCGGCAGCCTGCCCGTGCGGCCCGCTCCGGCGCCCGTCCCGGTACCGGAGCAGGTGCGTCCCGGCGACCAACCCCCGGCCGCCCCCGGCGGTGACGCCCCCGCGCCGCTGCCCCCCGTACCGGCTCCGGCACCCGCCCCCGGGCCGGTACCGGCCGCGGAGTTCCCGTCCGCCCCGGCGCCGGTCGTCCCCGCCTTCCCCGCGCCGGCCCACGCGGGGGCGCCGGAGCTGGCCGATACTGGAGCCGGCCGGCCGGCGGCCGCGGCGGCGCTCGCCTCGGCCCTGCTGCTGGGCGGCGCGATCCTGTACCGGAGGTCCCGGATCTCCTGACCCGGAATACCGGTCATCAGAAGAAATATCGGCCGGAGAATCCCTTGTCGGATTCTCCGGCCGCTGTCGTGCCCCGAAACCCGGCGTTTCCGTAGCGGCCGGTAATCGTTACCCAGGGCGAAAGCGGCGCGACGGTCGCCGCTGACGGCTCCGCCCCCGAAAGACGAGGATTTCGATAATGAAGATCAAGCAGGTCGCCGCTGTCGTCGTCGGCTCCATCGCCGCCCTCGGCGCCGCGACCCCCGCCTTCGCCACCGAGACCCCGGCGTCGATGCCCCCCATGAGCGCGACGAGCGGGCTGTCCGACGCGCTGAACGCCGTCGGCCCCGTCACCGAGGCGCTCCCCCAGACGGTGGGCAACGGTCTCGCCGAGCAGGGTGAGGGCGTCGACAAGGTCTTCGGCACCGTCCAGAAGGTCAACGAGGCCCGCAACAACCTCCCGGGCCAGGTGCTGGAGGTCGCGAACGTCGCCCCCCAGGCGTCCCCCGAGCTGCTCGGCGGTGTGAAGCTCAACGGCGGCGCGCACTGAACCGTCGCCGACATGACTGTGGGCGCCACCGGCGATGCCGGTGGCGCCCACAGTCATGTGTGCCGACTGCGACGAACGTCAGTCGTTGACGCAGACGTTGCCGAAGGCCGGGTTCAGCAGGCCGATCACGTTGACGGAGTTGCCGCAGACGTTGACCGGGACGTGGACCGGAACCTGAGCCAGGTTGCCCGAGATGACACCGGGGGAACCCACGGCCGCGCCCTCGGCCGACGAGTCGGCGACGGCGGAGCCGGCGGCACCGGCCGCGGCGAGACCAGCGGTGGCCAGGACCAGGGCGGCCTTCTTGGCAGCAGCAGAGTTCATGGGAAGTGCACCTTCTGTTCGATGTCCTGCCCCGATGCCGGGGCTCACACCGAGCGAAACGGTCCACCGTCCCGGACGACACGGCTGCGGAACCGATCAGACCTGTTCAGCCCAATAGTCGTAACTGCTAGTGGATCGGAATGTCGGGGATCGCCGGAATCTCCGGGATCGCGGGGGTGAGGCCGCCCGTCGGGGGGACGGCCGGGTTGGCCACGGGCAGCTGCGGGACCTGGGCCGGCGGCACGCCCGGGACCGCGGGGACGGTCGGGGCCGTGGGGAGGCCCGGAAGCGCGGGGAGCGCCGGGATCTCCGGGAGGGTGGGGAGCGTCGGCAGCTTGATCTCCGGCAGGGTCACGCCGGGCAGCAGCGCCTGGAGCGACTTGAGGAGGTCCGACAGGGTCGTGCCGATGCCGGCGAGGAGGTCGTCGATCGGGCCGGCCGCCACCCGCGACTCCAGCCCCTCAAGGGTGTCCAGCTGCTCCTGCACGGCCTCCACCTTCTTGGTGAGGGCGGCCGAACCCTCGCCGTCCGCGGCGACCGCGGGGCCGACCGCGCCGGACAGTATGACGACGGCGAGGGCCGACGGGACGAGGACGCGGAAGCGGGACGGCTTGGTGCGCTGCATGGAGATTCCTTCGGAAGTGGTCGTCCAGAAGCGGACCCGAGCGATCCGCCTCCTTACCCACCGTGCGAACACCTTCCACGGACCGCAACCGGACGGGAGGCGCCCGGGTGGAAACCGGTGGTTGCGTACGGGCTTCGCGCACGCGTCCGGGGCGGGCTCACCCGCTCCGGCGAATGGCGCGGCGCGAACGGGCCGTTTGAGTGAACGAGCGGAACCAACCCCGCGAGCGGGAGTTGTCCAGGGAGCTCCGCCAACGGGCACTCGTGCGACAAAAGGACCAACGATGTTCAAGAAGATCATGACCGCTGCCGCGGTTTCCGCCGTTGCCATCGGCGCCGGAGCCGCGGCCGCGGCTCCGGCCATGGCCATCGGCAACGACAACGGGATCAACACCGTCAACGGCAACGGCGCCTCCCAGGTCTACGGCAACCAGAAGACCCACGGCGACCAGAGCCCGCAGCTCGGCCTGGTCCAGGGCACGCTCAACAAGCCCTGCATCGGCCTGCCGGCGAAGCTCAACGTCCAGTCCGTCCTGGCCCTGGTCAACGTCGGTGTCCAGGACATCAACGTCCTGTCCAACCCGCAGAACCAGCAGTGCGCCGAGAACTCCACCCAGGCCAAGGGTGACGAGCCGCTCTCGCACATCCTCAGCAACATCCCGGTCCTCTCGGGCAACGGCTCCATCGGCAGCTGATCACCGCCCCCTCCGGCCGGGCCCCCGGTGCCCGTGGAGCAGGGGGTGCCCCGGTCGTGACCGGGTGACGAGGGAGCCCCGGCAGCTTGCGGCTGCCGGGGCTCCCGTGCGTGGTGGGGCGGGGCCGTCAGCCGGTCCAGAAGTCCCACCACCGGGTCAGGACGAGCATGGCGATCACCCCGATGTGCAGGGCGGGCGGCGCCCAGCCGAACTCGGCGAAGAAGACCCGTACCGGGGCGGGCGCGGGCAGGTGTCCGGCGCGGACGTTGTGCGCGGTGACGGCCCAGAACATCAGCAGCGTCGCCACCCAGGCCAGGCTGCACCACAGGCACAGGGCGTTGATCTCGTAAAGTGACTGGATCATCAGCCAGGCGCAGAAGCCGGTGCCGAAGAGGGTGCCGGCGTTCAGTCCCAGCCAGAACCAGCCGCGGTGGCGGGCGCCGGCGAGCAGACCCGCGCCCACGCAGACCACGACGGCGTAGCAGACCAGGCCCAGCATCGGGTTGGGGAAGCCGAAGACGGCCGCCTGGTCGCTCTTCATGACGCTGCCGCAGGAGACCACGGGGTTGAGGCTGCAGGCGGGCTTGAAGTCCGGGTCCTCCAGCAGGAGGAACTTGTCCAGGGTGATGACCCAGGAGGCCAGCAGTCCCGCGGCGCCGGTGAGCACCAGCAGCCATGCCGGCCCCTTCGGGGCCGGTGCGGCTTCGTCCTCGGGTCGACTGCCGGGCAGCCCCTGCTGCCGGGGGACGCCCACTGTATTCGTTGCCATGTCACCCATAGTCCCCCGCAGTTGCACAGAGGGGCCTGAATCATGCCTATACAGCAGGAAGTTGACCTGAAGGTGTGGCGGGAACCCCTGGTACTTCCCGGACGTTTTACCGAACCCCGGACGTGATGTCAGAACCAGGGGCTACGTTGAGCGTCTGCGAAGTGACAACCTGCGACGGCCTGGAGACCCACCTTGAGCGATCCGTACGAGACAACCGAGGCGCACCTCGACCGACTCCTCGGCCGCGCACTCAACTCCTTCGACCTGCCGGACCCGTTGGTGGAGCGTCTGGGTACCGCGCTCGCCCACAGCTCTTCGCTGTACACCACGCATCACAGTCCCGCGGCGGACCTGTGGCGGGAGACGCACCGGCACACCTACCTGTTGGCCGACGGCGGTTCGGCGTCCCTGTGGGAGCTCGCCTACCGGCTGCGGGGTGATCGCGACACCCGCTGCGAGGTGTTCGCGAGCAAGGCGGAGCTGGGCCTCGCGGTGACCGGGCTGTTCGGTGAGGCGCCCGCCGAGTCGGTGCTGGATCCCTCGCCGGCGGGCGGGCACGACGGCGAAGGTGAGGACGACCTCTCCGCGCTGAGCGCCCTGTTCGCGGCGTCGACCCCGCAGGAGCGCAACCGCGAGTACGCCATGGAGGAGTCGGCGGACCACGCCCGCCGGGTGCTGCGGCGCGCCGAGAACCTCGACCGGCCCGGTGAGTCGGTGGCGGCGCTGCTGCGGTCGGCGTACGGGCACCGGATCACGCAGGCGTTCGGCGGCCGGCAGTGCCTCGCCGACGGGCGGGACGCGGGGTTCAGCCTGTACGAGCACGCGTTCGTGCTGCTGGACGGCAGCGAGCTCAGCCTGTGGGAGGTCGAGCACACGGCCACGCCGGACGGCCGACACATGTGCGAGGTCTACGAGAGCGAGGCCGTCGCGCGCGGCGCCATGGAGGTCCGCGCCCGGGTGCGATGACGCCCTTGCCCGCCCGGGCGGGGGAACCGGGGATCAGAGCGCGGCGGATCCGGTCAGCGGGAGGTCCAGGGGCGGGTCCGCGGTGACGCGGACCTCCGCGGGACGCAGGTCCGCGGGGGTGGGCATGGCGCTGCCGGGGAGCTGTACGGCCGCCGCCCCGTGGGCCAGGGCGCAGGCGAGCGCCGCCGGGCCGTTGCCGCCCGCGATGAGGAACCCGGCGAGGGCCGCGTCGCCCGCGCCGACGTCGCTGCGGACGGTGGTGACGGGCGCGGTGCCGTGGAAGGTGCCCTCCGCGCAGACGAGGAGCTGTCCGTCGGCCCCGAGGGAGGCCAGGACGGATCCGGCGCCGAGCGAGCGGAGTTCCTCGGCGGCCTTGACCACGTCGCCGAGGGTGGGCAGCGGGCGACCGACGGCTTCGGCCAGTTCCGCGGCGTTGGGCTTGATCACGTCGGGGCGGGCGGGGAGCGCCGCGAGGAGGGCCGGGCCGGAGGTGTCGAGGGCGACGCGGGCTCCGCCCTCGTGGGCGCGGGTGACGAGTTCGGCGTACCAGTCGGTGCCGGCGCCGCCGGGCAGGCTGCCGCAGCAGGCGATCCAGTCCGCTTCGGCGGAGCAGGTGCGGACCGTTTCCAGGAGCAGGGCCGATTCCTCGGGCAGCAGCTCGGGGCCGGGTGCGTTGATCTTCGTGAGGGTGCCGTCCGGTTCGGCGACCGAGATGTTCGAGCGGGTCCGGCCGGCGATGGAGACCGCGGTGACGTCCACGCCCTGCGCGCCGAGCAGTTCGGCGAGCAGTATGCCGGGGGTGCCGCCGAGCGGGAGGACCGCCGTCGTGGGGACGCCGGCCGCGGCGACGGCCCGCGAGACGTTGACGCCCTTGCCGCCCGGGTCGACCCGGTCGCCGGTGGCGCGCAGGACCGTACCGCGCTCCAGCGAGGGGACCTCGTACGTCCGGTCCAGGGAGGGGTTGGGGGTGACGGTGACGATCATACGAGTTCGACTTCCGTACCGGCGGCTTCGATCGCCGCCTTGTGGGCCGGGGCGAGCCCGGTGTCGGTGATGAGGAGGTCCACGTCCGCGAAGGTGCCGAAGCGGGCGAAGTGTTCCTGGCCGGCCTTCGCGGAGTCGGCCAGCAGCACGACCCGGCGGGCGGCGGCGATCGCGGCCCGCTTGACGGCTCCCTCGGCCAGGTCGGGCGTGGTCAGGCCGGTTTCGGGGGTGAAGCCGTTGGTCGCGAGGAAGAGGACGTCGGCGCGGACCTCGGCGTAGGCGCGCAGCGCCCAGGCGTCGACGGCGGCCCGGGTGCGGTGGCGTACGCGGCCCCCGACGAGGTGCAGGTCGATGCCGGTGTGGTCGGCGAGCCGGGCGGCGACGGGCAGGGCGTGGGTGACGACGGTCAGCGCGTGGTCGACGGGGATGCGCGCGGCGAGCCGGGCGACGGTGCTGCCGGCGTCGAGGATGATGCCGGCGCCGTCGGGGATCCGCAGGAGGGCGGCGGCCGCGATGCGGTCCTTCTCGTCGGCGGCGGTGCCCTCGCGTTCGTTGAGGTCGGGCTCGAAGTCGAGGCGGCCGGACGGGATGGCGCCGCCGTGGACGCGGCGGATCAGGCCGGCCCGGTCGAGGGCGGTCAGGTCGCGACGTACCGTCTCGGCGGTGACCTGGAAACGTTCGGCCAGGGAGAGCACGTCCACGCGCCCCGCTTCGCGGGCCAGGCGCAGGATTTCCTGCTGGCGCTCGGGTCCGTACATGTGGGTTTCGGTCCGTCCTGTGCCCGACTGTGTGGCTTCATCCTTACCGTACGCCCACAGACCCGGAGAAGCAAAGCAAAACGGACATGCCCGTCCACGGGGACGGGCATGTCCGTACGGGTGCGCGCCGCCGGGCCGCGCGGGACCGTCAGACCGTGCGGGCCTTCTCCGGGGACGGGGCGGCCTGCGGGTCGCCGCCCTCGCGCTCGCCCATCGGGACCTGCTTGCGCGGCAGCATGAACATCACCGCGAAGATCACGACGAGGACCGCCACGACCCACCACAGCGCGCCGCGGAAGGCCTCGACGTAGGGGGCGCCGTAGACCCGGTCGTCGTCGATGAGCCCGAAGAAGACGACGGAGGTCAGGCCGAGGCCCAGGGCGTTGCCCATCTGGCCGGTGGTGTTGATCAGGCCGGAAGCCGAGCCGGCGTGCTCGCGCGGGACCTGGGACAGGACGGTGTCGGTCAGCGGGGCGACGATCAGGCCCATGCCGATGCCCATGGCGACCAGCGGGGCCGCCATCTGCCAGGAGGTGATCCCCATGCCGTAGTGCTCGGACTCCCAGATGTAGAGGAGCAGGCCCGAGGCCATGATCAGCGCGCCCGCCTGGAGCACCTTGCGGCCGAAGCGCGGTACGAGCTTCTGGACGGAGATGCCCGCGGCGGCCGAGACGGCCAGGGAGAAGGGGATGCCCGTGGCGCCGGCCCGCAGGGCGGTCCAGCCGAGGCCCATCTGCATGTACAGGGTCCAGACGAGGAAGAAGATGCCCGTCGCGATGCCGAAGGTCAGCTGGACGGCGATGCCGCCCGCGAAGCTCTTGACCTTGAAGAGGGAGAGCTCGACGAGCGGCGAGCCGTCCTTCTTGATCTTGTACTTCTCGTAGGCGATGAAGCCGACGAAGAGGAAGGGCACCGCGCCCATGCACAGGAAGCCCCACAGCGGCCAGTCGTTCTCCCGGCCGTGGGTGAGCGGGAAGATCAGCATGACGAGACCGACGGTGGCGAGGACGACGCCGAGCAGGTCCAGGCGCAGGGCCTTGGGTGCCTTGGACTCGGTGATGAACTTGCGGCCCAGGATCACCCCGGCGATGCCGACGGGCAGGTTGATCAGGAAGATCGGGCGCCATTCCAGGCCGAAGAGGTTCCACTGGGTGAGCAGCGCGCCGAGCATCGGGCCCGAGACGGCGCCGAGGCCGACGATCGCGCCGAACATGCCGAAGACCTTGCCGCGCTCGTGCGGCGGGAAGGTGACGTGGATGATCGCCAGTACCTGCGGGACCATCAGGGCCGCCATCGCGCCCTGGAGGATGCGGGAGGCGACGAGCATGGACGGGTCGGCGGCGATGCCGCACAGCAGCGAGGCGGCGGTGAACCCGGCGATGCCGATCAGGAAGACGCGCTTGCGGCCGTAGATGTCACCGAGACGGCCGCCGGTGATCAGACCGGCGGCGAAGGCGAGCGCGTACCCGGCGGTGATCCACTGGATCGCGCTGGTGGAGGCGCCGAAGCCCTCGCGCATGTTGGGTATCGCGATGTTGACGATCGTGACGTCGACCAGGTCCATGAAGGCCGCGGTCATCACGATGGCGAGGGCCAGCCAGCGTCGGCGGTCGCCGGGCGGTGCGGCGCCCTCCTCGGCGGCGGCGGCCGGCGCGGCGGCCGGGTCCGGTGCTGGGGCGGTGGTTTCGTTCCGCTCTTCTCGTACGGGCCCGGTCTTTCTTTCGGGCGATGTCCGGGACGTCTCGGTGCTCATGGAGAGAAACCTAGACGGCATCTAGGCCAGATGGTGTCCTATTTGGATGGCAGCCTGGGGTCATGAACGACACCCCGGCGCGGCTGCTCACCCTGCTGTCCCTGTTGCAGACCCCCCGCGAATGGCCGGGCAGCGAACTCGCCGAGCGGCTGCGCGTGAGCGCGCGGACGATCCGGCGGGACATCGACCGGCTGCGCGACCTCGGCTACCCGGTGGAGGCCTCGCTGGGCGCGGAGGGCGGGTACCGGCTGGTGGCGGGGGCGGCGATGCCGCCGCTGCTGCTGGACGACGAGGAGGCGGTGGCGATCGCCGTCGGGCTGCGGGCGGGGGCCGGGCACGCGATCGAGGGGGTCGATGAGGCTTCCGTACGGGCCCTGGCGAAGCTGGAGCAGGTGCTTCCGTCGCGGCTGCGGCACCGGGTGGGCGCGCTCCAGTCGGCGACGGTCGCCGTGACCCGTGGCGACGGGGCGAGCGTGGATCCGCGGACGCTGACGACGATGGCCGCCGCGATCGCGGGGCTGGAGCGGCTGCGGTTCGCGTACCGGGCGCGGGACGGGGCGGACAGCCGGCGGCAGGTGGAGCCGTACCGGCTGGTGAGCACGGGGAGCCGCTGGTACCTGGTGGCGTTCGACCTGGAGCGGGAGGACTGGCGGACCTTCCGGGTGGACCGGGTCAGCGAGCCGTTCGCGACGGGGGCCCGGTTCGCGGCGCGGGAGCTGCCGATGGAGGCGGCCGAGTTCGTCCGGCGCGGGCTGCGGGGCGGGGAGCGGTACGGGGTCGACGTGTCCTTCGCGGTGGCTCCGGCGGAGCTGCCGGGCTGGCTGCGGGAGGCGGCGCGGGAGGAGCCGGGCGGGGCGCGGGTGCGCTTCGAGACCGCGGACGCCCCGGAGTGGCTGGTGGCCCGGCTGGCGCTGACGGGACTGCCGTTCACGGTGTTGGCGCCGGCGTTCCTGTCGGACGCCGCCCGTACGCTGGCCGGCCGCCTGTCGGAGGCGGCGGGCGCGGCCTGACCCCGCTCGGGCGGGGGCGGGGCAGGGGGGAGCCCCGGCACCTGGGGGGGGGTAGGTGCCGGGGCTCGTCAGGGGGGTGCGACGCGGGCCGGTCGGGCCGCGGGGTCGCGTACCGGTCAGGCCGTGGTCAGGCCACGGCGTCGAAGCCGGTGTCGCGGGCCATCCGCTTCAGTTCGAGGAGGGCGTGCTTCTCGATCTGCCGGATCCGCTCGCGGGTCAGGCCGTGCTGCTTGCCGACCTCGGTCAGGGTCCGCTCCCGGCCGTCCTCGATGCCGTACCGCATCTTGATGATGGACGCGGTGCGCTGGTCCAGCTTGCCGAGCAGGTCCTCCAGCTCCTCGCTGCGCAGCAACGAGAGCACGGACTGCTCCGGCGAGATCGCGGAGGTGTCCTCCAGCAGGTCGCCGAACTGGGTGTCGCCCTCGTCGTCCACCGACATGTTCAGGCTGACCGGGTCCCGCGCCCAATCCAGGACGTCACCGACGCGCTTCTCCGTGGAGTCGAGCTCGGCGGCGATCTCCGCGTGCTCCGGGTCGCGACCGTTCTCGCGGTTGAACTCGCGCTGCACCCGACGGATCCGGCCGAGCTCCTCGACCAGGTGGACGGGGAGGCGGATCGTACGGGACTGGTCGGCGATGGAACGCGTGATGGCCTGCCGGATCCACCACGTCGCGTACGTGGAGAACTTGAAGCCCTTGGCGTAGTCGAACTTCTCCACGGCGCGGACCAGGCCGGCGTTGCCCTCCTGGATCAGGTCGAGGAGGGGCAGCCCGCTGCGCGGGTAGCGGCGGGCGACGGCCACGACCAGGCGGAGGTTGGACCGGATGAAGACTTCCTTGGCGCGCTCGCCCTCGGCGGCCAGGAGCTCCAGCTCCTCGCGGGCGGGGGCGTCCCCCGCCCGCTCTATCGCTTCGTCGAGGATCTGCTGGGCGTACACGCCCGCCTCGATGATCTGCGAGAGCTCCACTTCCTTGGCGGCGTCGAGCAACGGGGTGCGCGCGATCTCGTCCAGGTACATGCCGACCAGGTCACGGTCGGCGATCTCCCCGCCCACGGCGCGGGCGCTGCTCGTGGACTGACGACGGGCGACGGCGCGGGTTGCCATGCGTGCTCCCTTGCGGTGCGATGAGTCGGTCGCGGTGCGGCTGGAGGACGGACCGGAACAGCCGGCGCTGCGGCGGTTCATCCTTCGGACACTCTCCCGAGTGCCCGCTTCCGATGGAAACAACGACTGGAAACGGGACAGAATTCCCACGCTGCTCCCTCTTTTTCGAGATCTTGCAGTATCCTGCCCCGCCCCCGCCCGGTGACGGAGGGGCGCGAAAGGCCGCGAGAAGCCGAAGGGGTGCAGGTCAGGCCCGGAATCGAAGCGGACCGCGAAGCCCTCACGGGGGCCGTACGACAACGACGCCCGTGAGACCGCCGTCACATGCGACACGGCGCTCTTCGGCCCGGAACAGCGCCGCCCGTGGCCGCACTCCCACCCTGAAGACGGGCCGCACCGCCTTCTGGTTGCCTGGACTGGCGATCGAATGCCCGGATATCCGACAAGCAGCGCGTTCCGCCCTAACCCGGCACGGTGCGCGAGGTTCCCGCCGCGCCCTGGCCGAACTGGAGGGAGCGCTTGGACAGGCCCAGCCAGAAGCCGTCCACCGGGGTGCTCTGGGCGCCGAGGTCGGCTTCGGCGGCGCCCAGGGTGACGAACAGCGGGGCGAAGTGCTCGGTCCGGGGGTGGGCCAGCCGGCCCGCCGGGGACTTGGCCTCGAAGTCGAGCAGGGCGTCGACGTCGGCGGCGGCGAGGGCCTCGCGGCCCCAGTCGTCGAACTCCGCCGACCAGCCGGGGACGCCGGGGCCGGGGTGCCGCAGCGCCGCGAGGTTGTGGGTGAAGAACCCGCTGCCGACGATGAGCACGCCCTCGTCGCGCAGCGGCGCGAGGCGGCGGCCGATGTCCATCAGGCGGGTCGGATCGAGGGTCGGCAGGGAGATCTGCAGGACCGGTATGTCGGCGTCGGGGTACATCTCGACGAGGGGGACGTACGCGCCGTGGTCCAGGCCCCGGTCGGGCATGTCCTGGACGGGAGTGCCGGGGGTGCGCAGGAGGGCGCGGACCGAGGCGGCGAGTTCGGGGGCGCCGGGGGCCCCGTACCGCACGGCGTAGTAGTGCTCGGGGAAGCCCCAGAAGTCGTACACGAGGGGGACGGGCTCGGTGGCGCTCAGCGCCAGCGGGGCCTCCTCCCAGTGCGCGGAGACCATCAGGATCGCGCGCGGCCGGGGCAGCGCCGCCGACCAGGCGGAGAGCTCGCCGGGCCAGACGGGGTCGTCGGCGAGGGGCGGGGCGCCGTGGCTCAGGTACAGCGCCGGCATGCGGGCGGGGGCGGGCGCGGAGGTCATGGGGCGCTCCTCGGTGCTGGTCGGGAGGTCGGTGCGGGAGCCGTCGGGTGGCGGCGGACGGGCCCTCGACAGAGCCCTCCCCTGACTGTCGGCGGAGCTGCCGGGCTGCCGGGGATGCCGTAGAAAGACTAACCCCGCTTCGTTCAAATTTGAACGAAGCGGGGTCGTCAGTCATTCCCGTACCGGGGTCCCGGTCAGTGGGCGATCACCGGGATCTTGAACTCGGCGTCCTCGGAGTCGGAGCCCGAGCCGGCGGTGGGCGCGCCCGCGCCGGGTCGGCCCGTGGTGATCAGGGTGAACGCGATGCCCGCGCTGATCACGAGGATGCCGACGGCCCACCAGATCGCGGAGGAGTAGCCCTCGACCATGGCCTTGGCCTGCACCAGCTGCGCGGCCGGCCCGCCCGCCGCGGCCTCGGCCGCGTGGTCGGTCAGGTACGCGGTCGTCGCCGAGGCGGCGATCGTGTTCAGCAGGGCGGTGCCGATCGCGCCGCCGACCTGCTGCGAGGTGTTGACCATGGCCGAGGCCACACCGGCGTCGGCCGGGTTTACGCCGTGCGTGGCCAGCGACATGGCCGGCATGAACGCGGTGCCCATGCCGAGGCCCAACAGCAGCTGCGCCGGCAGGATCAGCGCCGGGTAGGAGGAGCCGACCTCCAGCTGGGTCAGCAGCAGCATGCCGGTCGCGGCGACGAGGAAGCCCGGGCCCATCAGCAGGCGCGGCGGCACGCGGGTCATCAGGCGGGCGCCGATCTGGGTGGAGCCCGTGATCATGCCCGCGATCATCGGCAGGAAGGCGAAGCCGGTCTTGACGGGGGAGAAGCCCTTCACGACCTGGAGGTAGTAGGTGAGGAAGAGGAACAGGCCGAACATCGAGATGACGGCCAGGCCCAGCGAGAGGTAGACGCCGCCGCGGTTGCGCTCCAGCAGGACGCGCAGGGGCAGCAGCGGGGACTTCACCTTGGACTCGACGTACACGAACGCCATCAGCAGCACCGCGGAGGCGACGAACAGGCCGATGGTCAGCGGGTCCGACCAGCCCTCGGACTCGGCGCGGGTGAAGCCGTACACGAGCGAGACGAGACCGGTGGTGGACAGGAGCACGCCGGGGACGTCGAGCTTCGCGGGGTTGCGGGAGCCGGCCGGCTCGCGGATGACCATCCAGGCACCGACGGCCGCGACGATCGCGAAGGGGATGTTGACGAAGAACGTCCAGCGCCAGTTCAGGTACTCGGTGAGGAAGCCGCCGAGGATCAGGCCGACGGCGCCGCCGCCGCCCGCGATGGCACCGTAGATGCCGAAGGCCTTGGCCCGCTCCTTGGCGTCGGTGAAGCTGACGGCCAGCAGGGAGAGCGCGGCCGGGGCCAGCAGCGCACCGAACGCGCCCTGGAGGGCGCGGGCGCCGAGCATCATCGCCTCGCTGGTGGCGGCGCCGCCGAGCGCGGAGGCCAGGGCGAAGCCGGCGAGGCCGACGACGAAGGCGTTCTTACGGCCCCACTTGTCGGCGATGCGGCCACCGAAGAGCAGCAGCCCGCCGAAGGCGAGCGCGTACGCGGTGATGACCCACTGGCGGTTGCCGTCCGAGATGCCGAGATCGGTCTGGGCGGACGGGAGCGCGATGTTCACGATGGTCGCGTCGAGAACGACCATCAGCTGCGCCAGGGCTATGAAGACGAGCGCCTTCCAGCGATTGGGATCGGCGACGACCGGCGGAGCGGTCGCGGCTGTTTTTGACATGGGGGTACCTGCTTCACTGTGCGGAATGACTGAAAGAGCCTAGTTAACGAGGGTTTGGCGCGTCACGTGGTTTTACGTCTGAGGTCCCGCAAGGAGGCGGCCACACCGGGCAGTTCGGAGCGGGCCGGGCCGCGCAGCCCGTCCAGGAAGAGCTGGAGGTGCCGGTGCGCGTACCGGTCCAGGTCCGGGCAACCGGTGCCCGGGAGGGGGCGGCTCAGCTGGGACAGGGCGACCATCAGGTCGCCGACACCGATGTCGGCGCGGACGAGACCGCCGTCCTGCCCGGCTGCCACCAGGGCTTCCACGGACTCCTCCAACGCGGTGCGGGAGGCGATCAGTTCGGGGTGATCGGGGTCGAAGCCGGCCGCGAGCATCGGGCACAGGGCGCCGATGCGCTCGTCGGCCGCGGCGTGCGCGAAGCGGCAGAGCGCGGTGAACGGGTCGGGTTCCTCGGCCAGCGCGTCCTCGGCGAGGGCGGCGACCCGACCCGTCACGTAGAGCACCACGTGGTGGACGAGGGCGGAGCGGTCCGGGAAGTGCCGGTAGAGGGTGGCGTTGCCGACGCCGGCGCGACGGGCGATCTCGTCGAGCGGCGCCTCCGAGCCGAACTCCACCAGCATCTCGCGGGCCGCGACCAGGATCCGCTCCCGGTTGCGCACGGCGTCCGCGCGCGGCTTCGGCACCCGGGTGGGGGCCGCGCCCACGACGACCGGCTCCGGGGCGGCGGCGATCGGCGCGGTGGTGAGGTCCACCGTCACCGCGGGGGCGGCCGCGCGGGTGCGGGTCGGGCTCTTCATTCCGGGGCCTTCCTTGACGGGCGGGAGGTTCGGGCGGGGTTCGGGCGGGACTGCGGCTCGGGCCACGGACGCCGGTTCGGCGCCTGCGCGTTACGCGGTCCGAAACGGGGAGCCCGTCCCCGCTTCGTGGGACGTAGGTGCAAACGGGGAGGGAGTCCCCGGTTATTTCGCCGGCGCGTGTGACCTGACTCACAGGCCGGGGGGCGGCGCGGGGCCGGCCCACCGGCCGGTTCGGGGGCCGGGCCCGATTGGACGCTCCCGACGCGCGGGCGCGCCGCAGCCGACGGAGGGTGAACGGACAGAGCGCAGTCCGGACCCGGCCGGCTGCCGCGGACCCGAAGGCGATCTCCATGCCGCAGACCCGCCGCCGGATACGCAGACCCTGCCGCGCCTGCGCGTACGTCGGTCTGACCGCGCTGGCCCTCGGCGTCACGGCGACCGCGAGCACCGGCATCTCCGGCCGCGGGCACTCGGCGGCCGGCCCCGTGGCCGCCACCGCGGAGTCGGTGCTGGCGCCCTGCCGGCTCGCCGGGACCATGGGCGTGCAGATGTCCGAGGGCCTGCCGACACCGCCCGGGTACTCGCGGTCGACCGGCGAGGTGCGCGCCCTGAACCTGATGATCGACTTCCCGGACGCCAAGGGCGAGGGCACGGCGATGGACCGCCTGTCGGAGTTCTTCCCGCAGACCTCCGACTGGTTCCGGACCAGCTCCTACGGCCGGCTCAGCTACCGGGCCGAGGCCCCGATAACGGACTGGCTGCGGATGCCGATGCCGTTCGCGCAGTACGGGATCGAGCGCGGGTCCCCGTACGAGCCGGGGTACCGCCAGCTCGTCGAGCACATCGCGAAGGCCGCCGACAGCGAGGTCGACTTCGGCAAGTACGACCTGGTCAACATCCTGGTCACGCCGAACGCCGGCCCGTCGGCCCTGGACACCGTCCTGTCGGTGACCTTCTCGGGCAACGCCGAGGCCCCGGTCGCGGACGGCGTACCGCTCGCGAACACCTCGTTCGTCTACAGCCGGCAGGACGACGGCTCGGGCTCCTACCGGGAGACCGGCTACCGGGTGCTCCCCCACGAGAACGGGCACGTCTTCGGACTGCCCGACCTCTACACCGCCGACGGCGGCGGCACGGTCGGGCACTGGGACATCATGAGCGAGGACTGGGGTGCCAACAACGACCTGCTCGGCTGGCACAAGTGGAAGCTGGGATGGCTGGACGGGGAGCAGATCAGCTGCGCCTCCAAGTCCGGGGTCAGTGACCACGTCCTGTCGCCGCTGGCCGTGACGGGCGGCACGAAGCTGGCCTTCGTCCCGCTGTCGGAGAGCTCCGGGTACGCGGTGGAGGTGCGCACGCGGGCCGGGAACGACGAGGCCGTGTGCCGGCCCGGCGTGCTCATCTACAAGGTGGACTCGGGCGTGGACACCGGGCGCGGGCCCGTCACCGTACGGGACAGCGCGGCCGACAGCGGTGGCTGCACCCGGCGGCCCAACGTGCACGCCGAACTGTCGGACGCCCCGTTCGTGCCGGGCGAGACCTTCACCGACGACAAGTCCGGGATCAGCGTCTCGGTGGTGGGGGAACTGCGCAACGGCAGCTACCAGGTCCGCATCACCCGGCCATGACGGCGCCCGGGGCCCGGCGCGGGCACGGCGCGGGCACGGCGCCCGGGCCGGGTTCGGGGGTCGGGGCGTTCGCCGCGGCCCGTCGGCCGGTCCCGACCAGCACCGCGACGACCCCGGGAGGCCGACCGCCGTGAAGTGACCACCCACGAATTCCCCTTCACCCGGGTGGAGCAGGCCTTTCGGCGGCTTTCGGCGCGGGAGCCGGGCATGGTCGAACCCATCGTCCACTTCCCCCGGAGGAGCCCGTCGTGACCGTGACCCCCACGACCCCCGAAGAGCGTCTGGCCGCGGCCGGACTGACCCTGCCGCCCGCCCCCGCGCCGGTCGCCGTGTACGTACCGGCCGTGCTGAACGGGCACCACGTGTACACCTCCGGCCAACTGCCCATGGTGGACGGGGCCCTTCCGCTGACCGGCAAGGTGGGCGCCGGGGTGACCCCGGAGCAGGGCAAGGACTTGGCCCGGCAGTGCGCGCTGAACGCGCTCGCCGCGGTCGCGTCGGTCGCCGGGGACCTGTCCGCGGTGAAGCGGGTGGTGAAGGTGGTGGGCTTCGTCGCGAGCGACCCCTCGTTCACCGGCCAGCCCGGCGTCGTGAACGGCGCGAGCGAGCTGCTCGGCACCGCCTTCGGTGACGCGGGCATCCACGCCCGCAGCGCGGTCGGCGTGACGTCGCTGCCGCTCGACGCACCCGTCGAGGTGGAACTGGTCGTGGAACTGCACACTCCGATGGGGGTGTGAGGCGCCGGGGGAAAGTGGGGGCTCGGGTGCGGGGCGCGGATGCGGCGGGGCGCGGCCGAACCCCCGGCCGGTTCCCGGCGTCCTCCAGGGCATGAACGCGACACCCGCACCACCCCCGCTCCCGCCCCCACCCGCGGGTCGGTGGACCGTAGCCGGCCGCGGCCGGGTCATCGCCGGATGCTGCGTGCTCACCGCCCTGGCCGTGTCGCTGAACCGCTGGATCCCGAACGGCCCCGCCGCCGGCAACCTCGGCAGCCTCGTCCAGACCTTCCTCCCCTGGACCGGCCTGCTGGTCCTACCGCTGCTCGTCGGCGCCCTGCTGCGCCGCTCGCGCACGGCCCTGATCGCCGTCCTGCTGCCCGCGCTGACGTGGACGGGGCTGCACGGTCCGGCCCTGCTGACCGACCGGGGCACGGGCGGCCCCGCCGAGCTGACCGTCGTCACCCACAACGTGGACGACGCGAACCCCGACCCGGCCGGCGCCGCCCGGGCCGTCGTCGCGTCCGGCGCGCAGCTGATCGCGCTGGAGGAACTGACCTGGCCCGCGACCCGGACCTACGAGCGGGAGCTGGCCGCGACCCACCCGTACCACGTGGTGGAGGGCACGGTGGGGCTCTGGAGCACGTTCCCGCTGCGCGACGCCGAGGCCGTCCCGATCATGCCGTGGACCCGGGCCCTGCGCGCCACCGCCGACACCCCGAGGGGGCCCGTCAGGGTGTACGTCGCCCACCTGGCCTCCGTCCGGCTGCGCCCCGGCGGCTTCGTCACCGAGCGCCGCAACGCGGCCGCCCGCAACCTGGACGCCGCCCTGCGCGCGGACCCCGCCGGCGCCGCCGGCCGTACGCTCCTGCTCGGCGACCTCAACGGCACCACCGCGGACGCCGCCCTGGCCCCGTTGACGTCCCGCTTCCGTTCCGCGCAGGAGGAGGCGGGCGTCGGCCTCGGCTTCAGCTGGCCGGCCCGTTTCCCGGTGGCCCGGATCGACCAGATCCTCGTACGGGGCCTCACCCCGGTCTCCGCCCGGACCCTCCCGGCGACCGCGAGCGACCACCTACCGGTCGTCGCGTCCCTCCGCTTCTGACGGTCGTCCCGGTCACGGCCGCGCGGAGCCGAACGCGATGTCCGTGTCCCGGCCGCCCCAGCCTTCGGGGCTCCGCCAGATGACGTGGACGTCGAAGACGTCGCGGACGGTGTCCGCCGACCACTCCTCGGCGGGCGGCTCGGACAGGACCAGGTAGAGGCCGTCGGCCCGGGTGGGCAGGGTGTGGTTGATCTCCAGCAGGCGGGTCGCTCCCGAGCGGAGGTCCGCGTAGCCGGCCAGTCCCGAGCCCAGCGCCTCGTAGAGGAACAAGCCGTGCGGGGTGACGCAACTGACGTCGACGACGGGCGAGTCGGTGGGCTGGAGGTCGGCCCAGAACAGGGACGACTTCAGGGCGTGGCGGACCGCCTCGTGCCTCGTGCACGTCCGGTCGGCGGCGGCCGACGCCTCCAGCGCGCGCAGGAAGCCATCCTTCGTGGCCGGGGCCGGGGCCGGGGCCGGGGCCGGAGTCGGGGCTGTGGCTGTGGCTTGGGCCGGGGCCGGCGCGGTCGTGCTGTCCGCGAGGGTCATCTGCTCTTCGTCCTTCGGCTCGGGCTGGTGCGGGGGGCCGGGGTCCGGGGCGTCGGGGTTTGCGGCGTCGGGGGCCGCGGCGTCGGGGTCCGGGGCGTCGGGGGCCGCCCCCTCATGGCCGGCGGCGAACCGGTCCCGGAGCGCGCGTCGGGCCTCGGTCAGCGTCTGCGTCCAGCCCGAGACCGCCAGGGCTTCCCCGAGGCGGGCCGCGTCCAAGGTGCCCTCCTTCAAGGCGCGGTTGGCCGTCGCGGCGAGGTCGCGCAGGACGCCCAGCTTCTCCCTGTCCGGCGAGCCGAACAGGTGGAGCACGTCGACCCAGTCGGCCTGGTCACGCCGCAGGACGCGGTTGGCCATGCCCTGCAACTCGGAGAGCCGGCCCCGGGCATCGGGCACGTCCCCGTCGCCGCCGGTCAGCTCGCCCAGCACGTCCAGGGCCGCGATGTAGCGTCCCGCCATCCGCGGGGAGACGGGCGACCGGCCCCGCTGGTCGGAGGTGAGGACCGTCTGGTTCGACTCGTTCGCGAACACCCAACAGTCCAGCTTCTCGCCGCGGCGCGGCGGAACCGATCCGTGGCGGACGGCGAGAACGAGCGGACGACCGACCCCCGGGGAGACGGGTTTGACCTTGAAGCGCCCGCCGGGAGCCATGTCCACGACCTCGACCCGCAGATCGGATCCGATCCGGGGAAGTCGCTCGGGGGCCGTAGCCTCGGCATCCGGCTCCGCGGCGGCCGTGGGCGCCGCGGTCCCGGAGTCCGCCAGTACGGTCGGCAACGGGGCGGTGTGCAGGATGGTCAGGCTCTGGGTGCTGCGGGTGAGGGCCACGTACAGCTGCCGCAGGCCCGCCGGACCTCGGTCGGCGATGGTGGCGGGCTCGATGACCAGGACGTGGTCGTACTCCATGCCCTTGGCCTGAGCGGCGGCCAGGACGGAGACGGCGCCACGGTTCCGGGGGCCGATGTCCTCGGGCCCGTCGACCCGGTCACTGATCGCGTCCAGCCAGTGCGAGTCGTCGGGGACGATCACGGCCACCGAGCGCGGGGTGTTCCCGTCACTGGTCCCCACGAGGCGGCTGACCTGCGCGACGGTGTCGTCGAGGAGCTTCCACGGCTCCGTGGCCACCGTCCGCACGGCGTCCTCGCCGGCCTCGCGCACGGCCCGCGGGTAGGGCAGCGTCGGCGCGATCGCCCGGGCGAGAGGGGCGACGAACTCCATGATCTCGGCGGGCACGCGGTAGCTGGTGTTGAGCTCGGCGACCCGCCAGTCACCGTCGTCGGACAGGAGCGTGCCCAGCCGGTCCCAGCCGTCCGGGACGTGGGGCCCCGTCGCCTGCGCGAGGTCGCCCAGGACGGTCATGGAACCGTTGACGGCGCAGCGTCGCCGCAGGGCGCGGGCCTGCATGGGCGTGAGGTCCTGCGCCTCGTCGGCGACGATGTGTCCGTAACGCCTCGGCACCTCCCCGCTGATGAGGACCCTGAGCTCTTCCAGGCAGACGTGGTCGTCGAGGGTCCACGGATCGTCCTCGGCGCTGGCGGCGCGGGCGCGCAGCAGGGCCGCCTGTTCGCCCTCGTCGAGGATGCCGTCGGCGCACGCGCGCAGCAGTTCGGGCGAGTCGTAGAGGCCGCGCAGCGCCTCCCGGGCACCCGGGGACGGCCAGACGCGTTCGATGAGCCGCTCGACCCTGCGGTTGCGCTCCAGGTCGCGGCGGATCGTCCCGGCCTGCCCGCGACGCGGCGCGATGCCGGAGAGCTCCTGGAGGAGACGGTCGACGAGCAGGCCGCGGAAGCGGTCACGGCGCTCCCGGTAGGGGCCGTCGCCCTGGTGCGCCCGGTCCAGGAGGGCGCGGACCTCGGAGCGCGGTACGCGCAGGGTCGTACTGCCGGCGGTGACGACGACCGCGGGCTCGTCGCCCTCGAAGGAGGGCGCGACGACGAGGTCGTCGAGCACCTCGGGCCGGTAGTCGTGCTCGACGCGGCGCCGCAGCACGGCAGCCATGCGCTCGTCGGACTTCACGATCCGGGCCCGCGGGGAGTCAGCGCCGAGGATCTCGCCGTCCCACAACCGGCTCAGCTGGACGGCGTTGACGTCCCGGGTGCCGAGCGTGGGCAGGACCTGGCCGACGTAGTCGAGGAACCGCTGGTGGGGACCGATCACCAGGATGTCCTGCGCCTTGAAGTGCTCGTTGTTGACGAGCCAGGTCACGCGGTGGAGCCCGACGGCGGACTTGCCCGTACCCGGACCGCCCTGCACGACGAGGATGTCCGAGGGAGCGCCGGTGACCAGGTCCATCTGGTCGCGGCGGATGGTCTCGACGATGTCCCGCATCCGGCCGCCGCGCGAGCGCTGGAGCTCGCGCAGCAGGAAGTCGTCCGGCTGGAGCGCCTTGCGCCGCTGCCGCCGGACGAGGTCGCCGGGGGTGGGGGGCGGCTGCCCGGGGGCGGTGCGGTCGTCGGGGGCCGTGCGGGGTTCCGGGACGGGCGGGGGCGAGGGGTGGGCGACCGGAACGGGTTCGGGGTCGGTCGCGGTCGGGGTCGGGGTCGGGGTTGTGGTGGGGGTGGTCGGGGTCGCGGTTGTGGTCGTGGTCGTGGTCGTGGGTTCGGTGACGGCCGCTCCGACCACGATGTCGTCGAAGTAGTTGTCGACCACGCGCCGCACGCAGCGCAGTTGGCGCCGCAGCGTCACTTCCCCCGGTTCCTCGGCCCGTAACTCCGCCCACCCCTTCGCCATCGGGCTCGTCCACAGCAGGACCACCGGCTCGTTCGACGCGTCCCGCACGCCTCGCCGCCCGATGTACCAGGGGCGCGGCTCGGACCCGGGTTCGTCCGGCGCGTCGACCCGGGCGAAGACGAGCGCCTCGTCGCCGAGTCCCCCGTACGCGGCGGCCCGCGCCTCCGCCTCCATCCGGTTGGCGATCCCGTCCTTGCCGCTCGCCGAGGCGTTGGCCGCCGACGTGCCGCTCATCTCGGCCAGTCGCGCCGCGTAGCAGTCGTACGCGTGGTCCACGGCCCGCTGTTCGACCGCGAGGACCTCGTCCCGAGTGGTGGTGCCCATGTGCGTCCTCCCTGCGGCATCACCGAAACGCCGCCCCCGGGCCTGCGACCCGTACCCCGCTGAAAGAACTACCAGAAAGCCGATCTTGACGCCCGGTCACCGCCCCCTTTCCCCCGTACGAGACCCACGGAGCCCGCCCCGTCCCTCCCCGCCCACACCCCGCCCACCGCGACCACCCACTCACCCCGCCGCCGAACCCGCATCCACACACCGCCCGCCCCGGCACGGCACGTTCCGACCGCCCCCCGCCCCACCGCCCGACCGCCTCGCCGCAGCACCGCGCGACGGCCCCGCGCAACCGCCGTCGGCACACCCGGAGCGCCCCCCGCAGGCCCACCGCACTCCCCCAAGATCACTTCCCCCCGAATCCGACAGCGACCGGTGGCCCCCACCCGCTACACTGGCGCCGGTGCGCGGCCCTGGCTCCGCACCGCGCACGATGCCTTCGTAGCTCAGGGGATAGAGCACCGCTCTCCTAAAGCGGGTGTCGCAGGTTCGAATCCTGCCGGGGGCACCACGCGAAGACCCCCCAGCCGGTCGGCTGGGGGGTCTTCGGCGTTCGCGGGGCGGGCGGTGCGAGAAGGTCCTGCGGGTCGGGAGGGGTCGCCGTCCTCGGCGGGCGGGTCAGCTGTGGCCTCTGCTGCGTTCGCCTATGCGGTCGCCCTGGGGAGTGCCGGCGCGCTTGAGGGCGGCCTTGGTGTGGGCCCCGCCCTTCACCTTGCTCCGGATCGGACCGTCGAAGCCGTGCCCGGCGGGCGTGGGGGGCAGTGGGAGCTGCTCCGTCATCCTTGCCCGTGCCGCTTGGACGTCATGCTTGTGCTCTTTGCTCATCCCGTCGTCAACTCCCTCGGGAAGCACCCAATCGGACTACTCGGATCGTATGCAGATATGCGGACCAATGCACCCGGAAGCGCGCGTAAAGAAATCGCTTGCAGCCGCTGCCGCAAGAACGAGGGCTCAGGGCTGTACCGGTTCCGGGGTGCCGAGGCCGGCCTGGATCAGTGGCTCGGGGCAGGGTGTGCCGCGCGGGATCTGGTACTTCGCCGACACCCGGTACTGGCCGGGGGCCGGGACCAGCAGTTCCGTCCATACGTCGCCGGCGTCGTCCGGGGCCGCCTTGAAGAGGCAGCCGGCGGTGTTCGCGTACTCCTTCGGCGCCGCGGAGGCGCCGCGGGCGCGGGAGGCGAAGGTTTCCTGCGGGGGCAGGACCGGCTTGCCGGTGGCGTCGACCAGGCCGAGCCACGGCGAGTGGGGGATGCGGACCAGGACCCGGCCGGGCCGTTCGACGTCGATGACCATCTGGTCCGCGCCCGCCCGGACGACCTTCGCGGGGCCGGCCACCAGACTGCCCGGGTCCTGGACCTGGAACAGTTTCCAGTTCGCGTCGCCCCACACCTCGCGCAGGTACGGGAGGCCCTTGCGCAGGAGCTTCGCCTCGTCCTCGCCGCCCGAGTCGGGTTTGTCGGCGGGCAGGACGACGTAGTGCACGGCCCAGCGGTCCAGCCAGGTCCGGTAGGTCTCGGCGGTGAGGGTGTCGTCGTAGAAGAGCGGGTTGCGTTCGAGGTCGGCCTGACGGTTCCAGCCGCGCGCGAGGTTGACGTACGCGGGGAACGCCGAGGATTCGCGATGGCTGCTGGCCGGGACCACCTCGACCCGACCGCGGTCGGCACCGGCCTTCTGGAGCTGGGCGATCAGCGGGGCCAGCTCGCGGTTCCAGGCGGCTACCGGCGTGGTGCGGACGATGTCGGTGACGCTGTTGGTGGTGATCCAGACGGTGAGGCCGGCGAAGGCGAGCAGCAGCGCGCGTCGGCGCCGGGAGCGCGGGGCGGCGTACGGGACGGCGGCCAGGAGCACCGCGCCGCCGAAGAGCATGACCAGCCGGGTGACGTTCGAACCGACCTGGGAGTCGATCGCCCAGGTCAGGAACACCCCGAGGGCGTAGACGGCGGAGGCGATCCGGACCGTCTTCCACCGCTTGGGCACGAGGAAGACGATGGCCAGGCCGAACACGAAGGGCAGCCAGGCCGAGCCGATCTTCATCGGCTGCGTCCCCGAGAACGGGAACAGCCACGCGGACAGCCCGACGACGGCCACCGGCGCCAGCCCGAGGGCGTACGCGCCCGGCCGCCGGCCGCTCAGGAACAGCGCGGCGGCGACCACCCCGAGGAACAGGCCGGCGACCGGACTGGCGGCGGTGGCCAGCGCGGCGAGCGGGGCGGCGACGGCGGCCTTCGCCCAGCGCCGGTGGGCCCACTTGCGGGGCCAGCAGAAGACGGCGGCGACGGCCCCGAGCGCGAACAGCACGCCGAGGCCGAAGGTGACCCGGCCGGAGAGCGCGTTGCACAGCAGCCCGTAGACCCCGGCCAGGGCCGGCCACAGGGGGCGCCGGACGGTGTTCCGGCAGCGGGTGAGGACCAGCGCGAGGAGTCCTGCCGAGCAGGTCCCGGCGATCATCATCGTGGTCCGGACGCCGATCATGTGCATGACGTACGGGGACACGACGCTGTACGAGACCGGGTGCATGCCCCCGTACCAGGCCAGGTTGTACGCGGTGTCGGGATGTCGGCCGACGAACTCGGCCCACGCGTCCTGCGCGGCCAGGTCGCCGCCGCTGTTGGCGAAGGTGAAGAACCAGACGACGTGCAGCACGGCGGCGAGCGCGGTGGCGACGGCCACCGGGTGCCGGTGCGCACCGGCGAGCGCACGCGCCGCTATGCCGTCGGGGCCGGCCGGCGCCGCCGGCTGCTCCCCCGCGCCGGAGGGGCCGGGCGCCGACCCGCCGGACGCGCCCGAACCGCCCGGGGGCGCGTCGGACCGGCCCGACGGCCCGGCGGGCCGGGGCTGTCCGGACTTCTGGTGCTGCTCAGCGGTGGTCACCGATGACGCTCTCTCCCCGACACGCGCACGTGGGTGCCGTCCCGGTTACCTGGACGCGCCGCGGCGCCCCGGGGTTGCCCGGGGCGCCGGTCCGGCGCGGCTGCGGTCAGCCGACGCGGACGAGCTTGCTGCCGATGCCCGGCTCGGCCAGCTCGGTCTTCAGCGCCACGGGCACCTTCACCTGGCTGGCTCCGTCGCCGATGGTCAGCACGCCGACCTCCGTGCCGGCCTTGGCCGTCGCGGGGAGCTTCGTACCGCCGTCGCCCAGCTTGACGTCCACGGTCAGCGAGGACCAGCCGACGGCCTGGACGTCGGCCGTGGCGACGACCGGGGTCCGGCCGCCGAGGCCGTCGTCGACGTACCCGACGACGGCGCCCTTCTTGACGACGACCGCGCCTTCGAGGGACTTCTGGGTGGCGATGAGCAGCGTGCGGCTCGCCGCGATGACGCTGTCGATGATCGGCGGCTTGTGCTGTCCGAGGACCGCGCCGACGATCAGCTGGTTGGTGCCGCCGACCTTCTTCTGGGCGGCGAACAGCAGGTTTCCGCCGGCCTTGGTCGTCGTACCGGTCTTGATGCCGAGGGAGTCGTTGAGCGGGACCAGGCGGTTCCAGTTCGACCAGGTCTTGCCGTACGGGTCGACCCAGGCCGGCTTGCGGGTGATGTCCACCAGCGCATCCATCTCGACGATCTTCAGGCCCAGCTTGACCTGGTCCTCGGCGGTGCTGACCGTGGTCGCGTCCAGACCCGAGGGGTCCGTGTACGTGGTGTTGGTCATGCCGAGTTCCTTGGCGGTGTCGTTCATCTTCTTGACGAACGCCTCCTGGGAACCGGCGTCCCAGCGCGCGAGCAGCCGCGCGATGTTGTTGGCCGACGGGATCATGAGGGCCGCGATCGCGTCGTACTCCGAGATCTTGTCGCCCTCCTTGACCGTGTTGAGGGTCGACTCGTTGTCCGACTTGTCCTTCTGGCCCTCGGTCTCGGCGGTCTTGTCGATGTCGATCATCGCGCCCTTCTCACCCTTCTTGAAGGGGTGGTCGCGCAGGATGATGTACGCCGTCATCGACTTGGTGACGCTCGCGATCGGCACCGGTTTCTGCTCGCCGGAGGACCCGATCGTGCCGAGGCCGGCGGCGGCCATGGAGGCCTGCCCCTCGGTGGGCCAGGGCAGGTCGGGCTTCCCGCCGGGGAAGGTGTACGAGGCCTTCTCGGTCATCGCGAGCGTCGGCGCGGGCAGCGGGCGCACCAGCTGCACGACGGCGAGCACGACGGCCAGCAGCAGCACGATCGGGGCGTAGATCTTGAACCGCCGGACGGCGGTGCGCAGCGGGCTCGGCGGCGGGGGCGGGTTGTTCGTCAGGTCCGCCAGCATGTCGAGCGGCGGCCTGGGCGGCAGCGGCTGCTGCGTGGTCCGCTCGCTGGAGTCGAGCCCGCTCGCCGCCGCGGCGGCGGCCGAGGCGGCGGTCGACGGGGTCGACGGGGTCGAAGGGGTCGACGGGGTCGACGGCTTGGGTCCGGTCGGGTACGCCGGCGCGGGTTTCGGCGGGGCCGGGGATCCGGCCACCGGGGTCGGCTTCGGCGGGGCCGGGAGGTCACCGCGCAGCGGGACGAAGGTGCTGGACGCACGCTCCCCCGCGGCCTTGGCGGCCTCCCCGGCGGGAGCCGGCGGAGCGCCGCCCGGCTTCACGGCGCGGAAGACGGCGGTGCGCTCGTTGTCGGAGCCGGCGCCGTCGCCGTCCCGGCTGTCCTTGCCGCCGCCCGGACCCTTGCCCGCGGTGGGGCTCGGGGCCGCCTTGCCGACGGTGGGGCCGTCCTTGGCTGCTGCGGCGCTCGTGGGGTCGGCGGCGTCCGCGGCGGGCTTCTTCGGCCCGGCCGTGGCCGCGCCGGGGCCGCGCGGGCCGGCGGGGGGCGCCGAGTCCGGCTTCACGGCGCGGAAGACCGCCGTGCGCTCGCTGTCGGGCGCGGCGGGCGGGGTCTTCCCGGGGGCGGGAGGCGCCGCGTCGGGCCGCACCGTACGGAAGACGGCCGTCCGCTCGCTGTCCGGGGCCGCGGGCGGGGTCTTCGCCGGGGCGGGCGGGGCGGAGTCCGCCTTCACCGCGCGGAAGACGGCCGTCCGCTCGCTGTCGGGACCGCCGCCCCGGGGGGCGTCGGTGGCCTCGGCCCCCGGGCTGTCCTGCGCGTCCTCGGCCGGAGCAGCGCTCCGTGCGGACTTGTCGGGGGCGGGCGGGGCGGCGGGCGCCGACCCCGGCTTCACCGTCCGGAAGACGGCGGTCCGCTCACCGCCGCCCCCAGCCGAAGCGGCGTCCGGCCCGGCGCCGGGCGCGGGCCGCGAGCCTGCCTGCGGCTGCTGCCCGGCGTCCGGCTCGGGCCGCGAGCCGCCCTGCGGCCGCCGCTCGCTACCGGACTCGGCCTGCGAGCCACCCTGCGGCTTCCGCTCGGTGCCGGGCACGGCCTGCGGCTGCTGCCCGGCGTCCGGCTCGGGCCGCGAGCCACCCTGCGACTTCTGCTCGGCACCA
>NZ_JBEZKS010000034.1:0-46887 GCF_040651775.1 Streptomyces sp. NPDC048383 | reverse complement strand
AGCAGGCGCGGTCTGCGAGCCGCCCTGCAACTTCTGCTCCCTACCGGACTCGGCCTGCGAGCCGCCCTGCGGCCGCCGCTCGGCATCCGGCCCGGGCCGCGAGCCACCCTGCGACTTCTGCTCGGCACCAGGCGCGGTCTGCGAGCCGCCCTGCAACTTCTGCTCCCTACCGGACTCGGCCTGCGAGCCGCCCTGCGGCCGCCGCTCGGCATCCGGCCCGGGCTGCGCGCCGCCCTGCGGCCTCGACTCGGTGCCGGGCTCGGCCTGCGCGCCGCCCTGCGGCCTCCGCTCGGCGTCCGGCCCGGGCTGCGAGCCGCCCTGTGGCCTCGGCTCCGCACCGGGTTCGGCGCGGGGGGTGTCCTTCGGGTTCTCCTCGGGCCTGATCACCCCGAACGCCGTCGTCCGGGCATCGTGCGCGGGCTTCGCCGCGCCGTCCCGGGCGGCGTCGGAAGCGGAACCGGACTTGACCACCCCGAAAGCGGTCACCTCGGGCTGGTCCGCGGCGGGCGACCCGGCAGTCGAGGCGGCGTCCACCTTCGGCGCCCGGAACACGGCGGTGCGCTCGCTCTCGTCGGCCCGCCCACCCTCTCGGGCGGGGCCGGACTTCACCGCACCGAAGGCCGTGGTCGCGGGCTCGTCCGCAGCACGCGGATCCCGCGCCGAGTCCCCGGCCCGCTCCCGCGTACCGTCGCCGGCGCCCGCGGAACCCGTACCGGAAGCAGCGCCGGCACCCGAAGCGGAATCCGTACCGGACTTCGAAACGGAACCGGACCTGGCCACTCCGAACGCCGTCACGCCGGGCGTGTCGGTACCGGCATCCGCCGCACCCGCCCCATCCGCCGAAGCGGAACCCGGCTCCCGGTCCGTCGCTGCCGCGTCCGCCGCCGCGTCCGCCGCCGCGTCCGCAGACGCCGAGGCGGGCGGGGACTGCCGTACGAGGCCCGCGAGCTTCGAAGGCCCGGCCGGGGAGTCCACCCGACCGGAGGACGGCTCGGCGTCGGCAACCGCCTCGAACGCCTGCGTCTCGTCGGCGCCCGCACCGGCGTCTCCACCGGAGCCCGAGCCCGACTCGACGTCCGCCCCGACACCCGCCTCGGCGCGCGCGTCCGCGTCCGCGCCGCCGGCCGACGCGGTCGGCCCGGCCGTCGCCACCCAGGCCGCCACGGCCTCCTTCAGCGGGTCGCGCGGCTGGAACACCGACATCCTCGGATCCCGCTCCGCGGACGAGGACTCCGCCGCCCCCGACGCTCCTTCATCTACCGACTTGTCGGGGGACTCGCCCGCCACCGTTCCTCCTCGATCGCCGTCCGGTCGCTGTCCGAACCGTCTAACAGTGTCCCGTCTAGGGGGCATCGCCCCCGCGCGAGACGAGAACGACATAGCTGCGGGTTCCCCCACAAAGCGGCCACGCGCTCTCGACAGATGAATGTGAGAGGCGTCACCCTGTCACTCATCCACGCGGGGAGGCATGGATGGGCAAGAGCCGCAGAACAATTCCGGAGGAGCTCCTGCTGCTCGCCTTGGACCCGACCACGGGAACCACGGCGCAGCCGCAGTCGCTCGACCTCGGCCTGGCCGGGGCACAGCTAGTGGAGCTGGCTCTGGCAGGACGGATAGCCCCTGACGGGGATCGTATCGCCGTGGTGATGCCACGGCCGACAGGAGATCCGACACTGGACTCCGCACTGGAACTGCTGCGCAGGCGCGGCAGCCCGGTACGGGCCGTCCACTGGATCGGCGGACCCCGGCTGGGGCTCCGCCAGATCTACCTCGCCCATCTGGAGCGTTGCGGCATGGTCCATGCCGTCGCCGGTCAGATGTGCGGGGTGCTGCCGACGACTCGCTACCAGGCGACCGACACGGCGATCAGCCGGGAGATCCGTGCCCGGCTGGACAGTGCGATCCGCACCGGTGTACCGCCGGACCCGCGGACCGCGGCGCTCGCCGCTCTGGCCCACGCGGTCGGACTCGGCAAGCACCTGTACCCCGGCAACGAGGGGCGGTCGTCCAGGTCCCGACTGCGGGACCTGATCCGGCACGACCCCATGGGCGGTCTCGTGGCGCACGCCGTGATGGACGTCCAGAACGGCGTGGCCGCCCAGCCGCGCCGTGACCGCGCACCGGCTCCGCCGGCCGCCCGGCCCACGGCGAGCGGCGGCGTACCGCTGCAGCCGCGCCGGACGGGTGCGATGGCCCGCGTGGCCGCGCACTAGCGGACGGAGCAGCACCGCCTGCGGGCGGAGCAGGACCGCAGCAGCAGGCACGACCCCCGTGGGGCCCGCGACACCCCTGGTACACCGCCGCGGGGCCCACTGCGCACCACCGTTCCACCGTTCCACCGCTTCGTCGGCACCTCGACCGGAAGTCCCCCAAAGACCCGGTCCGCAGGTCGCCTGCGCGCGGGGCGGCGGGGCCGGACCACCGGCTCCGCCACCCCGCGCGTTCGCATTTCCCTGCCGTTCCCCAGCGGCGTCGCGCCCTTCGGTGGCAGTCTGCTGAACAGCAGACACACAGAGAGAGGGGCCGACCCGTGGCGTCCAATGTCAATCCCACCGTCCGACGCCGCCGACTGGGCATGGAGTTGCGCAAGCTCCGCGAGGACAAGGGCATGACGGCCGAACAGGTCGCCGAGCGCCTCCTCGTCTCCCAGTCGAAGATCAGCCGACTGGAGAACGGCCGCAGGTCCATCAGCCAGCGCGACGTCCGCGACCTGTGCGAGGTGTACGAGGTCGAGGACCCGCGCCTCGTGGACTCGCTGATGCAGATGGCGAAGGACTCGCGCCAACAGGGCTGGTGGCACGCCTTCGGAGACATCCCGTACAGCGTCTACATCGGTCTGGAGACGGACGCGGCCAGCCTGCGCACCTACGAGCCTCAGATGGTCCCCGGGCTGCTCCAGACGCCCGAGTACGCGCAGGCCCTGATCCGGGGCGCGCTGCCGGAGACGGCGCCGGCCGACGTGGAGAAGCGCGTCCAGGTCCGGATGCACCGTCAGAAGCGGCTCTCGGAGACGGACAACAACAATCCGGAGGTCGGTCCGCTGCGGTTGTGGGCGGTCATCGACGAGGCCGCGCTGCGCCGGCACGTGGGCGATCCGCAGTTGATGGTGCGGCAGTTGGAGTACTTGATAGAGCAGTCCGAGCAGCCGTACATCACGGTGCAGGTGATGCCCTTCTCGATGGGCGCGCACCCCGGTGTCAACGGCCAGTACGCGATCCTGGAGTTCCCCGACGCCTCGGACTCGACGGTGGTCTACATCGAGGGCGTGACGAGCGACCTGTACCTGGAGAAGGCCAACGACGTCCAGAAGTACAGCGTGATGTACGAGCACCTGCGCGCCCAGGCGCTCAACGTCGAGCAGACCAGGCAGTTCATCGGCGAGATCATCGAGCACTACGCGGTCAAAGCCGGGTAACGGGTGGTGCCGGGGTGGCGAAAGCGACGGGGGATGACGGAGGGCCGGGTACGGTACACCGTCCATCCCCAGCCACAGAAGGCCTGAATGGAATATGCCACCCGGTCGAGTGAATGCCTCCTTCACCCATCGGGAGGTGCGGGTAGCGTCGATCACGTCGGTCGGAGAATTCGGCCGGCGCGAACCGGAACTACTCGCTGAACCGGAGAGAAACATGGCTATTCGTCAGGGCGCCACGGAAAACTGGACCAAGTCCTCTTACTCCGGCGGAAACGGCGCCTGCGTCGAGGTCAAGTCCCCCGTCGTCGCGTCCATCTCGGTCCGTGACTCGAAGGTGCAGGACGGCCCGTCCCTCACCTTCGCCCCGGGTTCCTGGACCTCCTTCGTCACCGACGTCACCCAGGGCCGGTCGGGGCGCCTCGTCTGAACATCACGCCGTCCACCTCGACCGTTGTAAGCGCACCACTGACTGGAGCCCTCTCGACCGGCCCGCCGTCCTGGCCGAGGGGGCTCGGCCGTGCCCGCACCCGGGGCGCGGCGACCGGAAGCCCGAACGGAACGCCAAGCGGAACGTCGACGCGAGCCCCTACCGGAGTTCGTCGACGTACCGGTCCGTCCCCGGCACGGTGGGAATGAACGGCGCCACCAGCTCCACCCGTCCCAGCCCCGATCCCGCGACTTCCGCGTCCAGCCCGCGGAAGTGCTCCCAGCAGGCCCGCGGGTCGACCTCCAGGAACCACAGCAGGGTCAGTCGGGTGTCGACCCCCTCGACCTGCTTGACGTAGGTCATCCGGTCGCCGGGCAGTGGCGTCGGCCGGAAGACGGTCACCATCGCCGCCGGAGAACCGTTCAGTCTCTTCGGCAGGGCCCGGGAGCGCAGCCACTCCAGCAGCTCCGCCCGCTGTTCGGGCCCCTCGGCGTCGACGACCTGGACCACCAGCCCGGCGTACGGGTGGTCGAGGGCGTGGAAGTCCCGGGGGCCGGCGGCACCGTCGCGGTAGACGGTGGCCGCGTGGTCCTGGAAGGCCGTGAAGACGTGGGTGCGGTCGCGGTAGACGCGGCCGTCGCGGTTCAGCCGCTTGTTGATGCCGACGGTCCACTTCATGTGCTCGTCGTAGCGGCCCTGGGTCACCCAGTACGTCGATATGTAGCACCCGGCCGTCACGGGCTGGACCACCGCCGACTTCTCCGGGTAGCGCAGCTCCTGGAGCTCGCGGGTGGCCACCCAGCGGCGGCCCGCGTACATCCAGGGCATGGCCATCGCGCCGGCGTAGTAGTGGTCGTCCTCGTACCAGCGGTTGTACGCGAACTCGTGGCCCGGGTGCGGTTCCACCATGGTGATCAGCGCGTGGCCCGGGCGGACGCCGTACGGGCCGACGGCCGCGAGCGCGGCGTAGTCCTCCACCCGGGTGTCCTGGCCCCGGGTGTCGCAGGCGCCCGGGGTCGGCGCGTCGTCCCGGTCTGTTGCTCGCTCGTCCGTTGTCATGGCTCCGGTGTAGCTGATGGGGCATCAGTTGGCGAGGGGGCGGGGAGCGTTCACCTGGTGAACGAGTAGGTGCCGCCCACTCCTTCTCATGCGTACGCGAGATCCCGGCGCTGACCGAACGCCCCGGGGTGATCTCCTTCGCCGGCGGCCTCCCCGCCCTCGAACTCTTCGCCCTCCAGTGCTTGACCTGGCCGGGGCCCGGGTCGGGTCGTACCGGTCCCCTGCGACGCGCGCCTCGGCCGGGCGCCGGCGAGCCGGACCTCACTGCCCGTACAGCGCCTCGATCTGCGCCGCGTACCGCTCGGCGACCGCGCCGCGGCGCAGTTTGAGGGTCGGGGTGAGGGTGCCGTCCTCGACGGAGAAGTCCGCGTCGAGGACGTGGAAGGCGCGGATGCGGGCCGGGCGGGAGACGGTGGCGTTGGCGGTGGCGACGGCCTCCGCGACCAGGGCGCGGACCTCCGGGTGGGCGCCCGGGCGGGGCCCGGGGTCGAGGGAGCGGCGGGCCGCCCACCCGGCGATCTCCTCGGCGTCCAGGGTGATCAGGGCCACCGGGTGGGGTCGCCGGTCGCCGATCAGGACGGCCCGGGAGACGTACCGGGAGGCGGCCCTGACGGCGAACTCCACCTCGGTCGGGGTGATGTTCTTGCCCGCCGAGGTGATGATGAGTTCCTTCTTGCGGCCGGTGACCGACAGGAAGCCGTCGGCGTCGAGTTCGCCGAGGTCGCCGGTGTGCAACCAGCCGTCGGCGTCGACGGTCTCCGCGGTGGCGGCGGCGTTCGCGTGGTAGCCGGGGAAGACCATCGGGCCGCGGGCGAGGATCTCCCCGTCCGCGGCGATCCGGACCTCGCAGCCCGCGATGGGCCGGCCGACCGTGCCGTACCGGACGGCGTCCGGGTGGTTGAGGCTGATCACCCCGCCGGACTCGGTCATCCCGTAGCCCTCGAAGACCCGGATCCCGCAGGCGCGCAGGAAGTCCAGCGTGTCGGGGGCGATGGGGGCGCCGCCGGTCAGCGCCCATGTCAGGCGACCGCCGAAGACCGCCCGGACCGGGGAGTACAGCGATTCCTCGGCGGCCGCGTGGGCGGCCCGCGCCTCCTCGGGGAGCCGGCCCTCGCGGGCGAGCACCCCCAGCCGGACGGCCTCCGCGAAGCGCTCCCGGCCGCCCTCCTGTCCCTCGGCCAGCGCCAGGACCACCGCGTGGACCTTCTCGAACAGCCGCGGCACGGACGGCAGGTGGGTGGGCCGGGCTTCGGCCAGCTCGGCGACGACGTCCTCGACCCGGCCGCCGAGGTAGCAGAGCTCGCCGCCCTCCAGCAGCGTCGTGAACTGGATCAGCTGCGCCAGCAGGTGCGCCAGCGGCAGGTAGAGGTACGTGGAGTCCCCCGGCCCGCCCCGGACCAGGGGCAGCGTGCCGTCCTGCACCGCCCCGAAGTTGCCGTGGGTGAGCCGACAGCCCTTGGGCGGGCCCGTGGTGCCCGAGGTGTAGACGATCGAGGCGTCGTCGTCGGGGCCCACCGCGGCGGCCCGCTCCCGCAGGCGCGCCGCGGGGGCGGCGGCCCGACCGGCCAGGGCGTCCATCCGTACGACGGCCCGCAGCGCGGGCAGTTTCGGCCGCAGGGCCTCCACCCGGGCCGCTTGGGCGGCGTCGTCGCAGACGGCCACGACGGCCGCCGAGTCGGACAGCACCCACGCCAGCTCCTCCTCCCCCGCCGTCGGGTACACGGGGACGAGGACGGCGCCGGCGGCCAGCACCCCGAAGTGCGTGTACGTCCACAGCGGCCCGGTCTCCGCCAGGACGGCCACCCGCTCGCCCGCCGCGACGGCCAGGTCCGGGCCGATCAGCGCGCGCCCGACCGCCCTTACCGCGGCGGCCAGTTCGGCGTAGGTCCGGGTCGTCCAGCCGTCCGGTCCCGCGCGAAAGCGCAGGGCCGTGCCGGGCCCGTACCTCTCCTCGGTCCACCGGGTGAACTCCGCCAGCGTGTCCGGCCGACCGTCCATCGCGTGCCCTCCCGCAGTAGGTGACCCTCGACGCTAGGCACCGGCGGGCCCGCTCCGGCATGACCGGACGCGTCACCCCCACTGACCCCAGCGCTCATTGCGGCTACCGTCGAGGTCATGGGGAGGCGGACGGTCACCGTGCACCACGTGCGCGCCGTGCTCGCGGGGGCGCGCGGCGCCGGCTTCGACCTGCTGCCGTTGCTCCAGGAGGCGCAGATCCCGCCGCTGCTGTTGGGCGACGACCGGGCGCTGATCACGTCCGCGCAGTTCGCCCGGCTGTTCCGGGCGCTGTACCGGGCCACTCAGGACGAGTTCCTCGGCCTGTCGGCGGTCCCGAGTCGACCCGGCACCTTCGCGATGATGTGCCACGCCTCACTGGGTTGCCGGGACCTGGGGGCGGCCGTGGAACGCGGGGCGGCCTTCTACGGACTGTTCCCGGGCGGGCCCGAGTTGGCGCTGCACGTCGACGCGGAGGGCGGCGAGGCGCGGTTCACCGTCGGCAACGACTTCGAGCGGGACGAGGAACGGTTCCTCACCGAGTGCGTGCTCGCCATCTGGCACCGCCTCGCGAGCTGGCTGATCGGCCGGCGCATCCCGCTGGCCTCGGCGTCCTTCAGCTATCCGGCGCCGCCGCACGCGGACGAGTACGCGCTGCTCTTCGACTGCCCGGTGCGCTTCGGCGCGGGGCGCACCGAGGCGGTGTTCGGGGCGCACTGGTTGACCGCGCCCCTGGTGCGGGACGAGGCCGCGCTGGACGCGATGCTGCGCCGGGCCCCGTTCGACCTGCTCTCGCGCCCCGCGTACGGGACCACGGTCGCGGAGCAGGTGCGCCGGACCCTGACGCGGCGGCTGCGGACCTCCCCGCGGCTGCCGGAGCTCGGGGAGGTGGCGGCCCGGCTCGCGGTGTCCCCCGCGACGCTGCGCCGCCGGCTCCGGCAGGAGGGGACGTCGTTCCAGCAGCTCAAGGACCACGTGCGGCGGGACGCGGCGATCGCGGGGCTGGCCGAGAGCGGCGAGCCGATCGCGGAACTCGCCGCCCGGCTGGGGTTCTCCGAGGACACCGCGTTCCACCGCGCGTTCCGTCGCTGGACGGGCACGACGCCGGGGGCGTACCGGATCGCGTCCGGCGGGTAGGGCGCGCCGGACGGTGGTGGGCCTCCGGGTCAGGAAAGGTGAGCTGCGCGGTCAGCGACATCCTGACCGGTCGGTCACTACCTTCTCCTCACCCACCCCGTACGGACCGTTGGGAGAGCCGCCCCATGCGCTTTCGCAGGACCGCCCTCGCCGTCGTGGCCGCCATGGCCATGTCCGCCTGGATCCCCTCCGCCTCCGCCGCCGGCGCCGACACCGCCGCCGCCCCCACCGCCGGCGCCCCCGGTGACCTCGTCTCCAGCGCGCCCTCCGCCTTCCATCCGCTGCCCGGGCAGCCCACGAACACCAAGGCGTGGAAGGTGCACTACCGCTCGACCACCGCCGACGGCGCCCCCAACGTCGTCTCGGGCACCGTCATCGTCCCGCAGGACGGCCGCAGCGGCCCGCGCCCGCTGGTCACCTACGCCGTCGGCACGGTCGGCATGGGCGACTCCTGCGCGCCGAGCAACAACCTGCCGTACGGCACCTCCATGGAGGCCAACCTCATCCAGCAGCTGACGCTGCGCGGCTGGGCCGTGGTCGTCACCGACTACGAGGGCCTCGGCACTCCGGGCGTGCACACCTACACCGTCGGCCCGTCGGCGGGCCACGCCGTCCTCGACGCCGCCCGCGCCGCGGTCCGCCTCCCCGCGGCCGGGCTCGGCCCGGACACCCCGGTCGGCATCATGGGGTACTCGCAGGGCGGTCAGGCCGCCGGGTGGGCCGCCGAGTTGCAGGGTGCGTACGCACCGGAGCTGAAGGTGAAGGGCACGGCGACGGGCGGCGTCCCGGCGGACCTGCTCAAGGTGGCCGACTTCAACGACGGCTCCTACGGCTCCGGATTGATCTTCATGGCGGCGGCCGGGCAGGACGCGGCCTTCCCCGAGCTGCGGCTGGACTCCTACCTCAACCCGGCGGGCAAGGCGCTGGTGGCCGGGATGAAGGAGCACTGCGTCGCCATCGACGCGATCGCCGGATCCTTCAAGCGGATCTCCGACCTGACCACCCGCAACCCGCTGGAGCGGCCCGACTGGCGGGCCCGGCTCGGGCAGAGCCGGCTCGGCGGCACCGCCCCGGCCGCGCCGGTGCACCAGTACCACGCGCTCGCCGACGAGTTGATCCCGTACGGGGTCGGCAGCCGGCTGCGTGCGGACTGGTGCGCGCGGGGCGCGAACGTCGAGTTCGACACGATCTGGCTCGGCGAGCACGTCAGCGGTGTGATCACGCACTCCCTGGCGGCCGGCAACTGGCTCGCGGACCGCTTCGCGGGCCGCCCGGCACGCGGCAATTGCTAGACCGTCGCCACCCCTCGCGCCCCGGCGGGCCTTCCCGCCGGGGCGCGGGGCCGTCCGGAGGGCGATGCACGGCACCGGACGACACGGGCTCAACCGGCAAGATCCGAGGAGAGGGGCTAATGCCGGTCCACCTCGACCCGGGCGATCTCCACCTTCGGGTCGGCCGGCGCCGCCCGGCCCGGCATCGACACCTCGACCTCGGTGGGCCAGGACGCGCCGGGGTACACGCCGACGGTGTCCGTGCTGAGACTGCCCGTGGCCTCGTAGCCGTCGGGGCCGGTCACCCGCAGGGTGACCTCGTAGAAGGCCCGTACGGTGCCCCCGTTGGTGAGGGAGACGGGTACCCGCAGCACGCCGTCGGCGCCCCGTACGGGGGCGTAGGCGCTGGCGTCACCCTCGCGGGCGACGACCGGCCCGAACTCCTCGGTGCCCGCCGGCGGCGGGGTCGTGGCCGGGGCCGGGGTACGGGTGACGATCGGGGGCGGGGTCGGCGCGGCGTCCGCGGTGGACTTCGGCGTCGGCTCGGCACCGGTGCACCCGGCCAGCGCGCCACCCGCGCAGACGACCGCCACCAGCACGGACACGGCTCCGGGCACGGCTGTGGGCAAGGCCCCGGGCACGGCTCCGGGTACGGCTGTGGGCAAGGCCCCGGGCACGGCTCTGCGCACGGCCTCGCGCACGATTGCGGACAGGCTCACGGTCACGGCTCCCCCCAAGCTCGGGCGCGCGGTCGATCTCCGCGCACCGGGTCGCCGTGATCATATGACCGCCGTCGTGGACGCCCCCCGCCCTCACCGCTCCCGCGGGCCCCGGTACAGGGCGTCGATCTCGGCGGCCCAGTCCCGGGCGACAGCGCCGCGCCGGAGTTTGAGCGAGGGCGTCAGGTGCCCGCGTTCCTCGGTGAAGTCCCCCGGCAGGACGGCGAAGCGGCGGATCGACTCGGCGCGCGAGACCGTCCCGTTCGCCTCGTCCACCGCGCGCTGGAGGTCGGCGAGGAGGACCTCGTCGGTGACCAGCTCACGGATCGGCACGCCCTGCTTCTTGTTCATCTGCCGCCAGTGCGCCAACCCGTCGGGCTCCAACGTGATGACGGCGGTGACGTAAGGCCGGTTGTCACCGATCACCATGCACTGGCCGACGAGCGGATGGGCGCGCAACCAGTCCTCCAGGGGCGCGGGGGCGACGTTCTTCCCGCCGGAGGTGATGATCATGTCCTTCTTGCGGCCGGTGATGGTCAGGTAGCCGTCCGCGTCGAGTTCGCCGATGTCCCCCGTGGCGAGCCACTCGCCCGCCGGTTGGGCGGCGACGTTCCAGTAGCCGGCGAAGACGTGGGCACCGCGCAACAGCACCTCCCCGTCGTCGGCGATCCGTACGGAGGTGCCGGGCAGCGGCCAGCCGACGGTGCCGAGGCGGGGGCGCAGCGGCGGGGTGACGGTGGAGGCGGCCGTGGTCTCGGTCAGTCCGTAGCCCTCGAAGACCTCGACGCCGGCGCCGGTGTAGAAGGCGGCGAGCCGCCGGCCGAGCGGGGAGCCGCCACTGAGGACGTAGCGGACGCGTCCGCCGAGGGCGGCCCGGACGCGCCGGTAGACGAGCGGGTCGTACAGGGCGTGGGCGGCGCGCAGTCCCATGCCGGGGCGTTTGCCCTCGACGGTTTCGCCGAAGCTCTGCGCGATCCGGGCGGCCCGGTCGAAGGAGGCGGCGCGGCCCATCCGCTCGGCGGTGGCGCGGGCGGTGTTGTAGACCTTCTCCAGGACGTACGGGATGGCCAGCAGGAACGTCGGCCGGAAGCCCGCCAGGTCCGCGAGCAGGTCCTCGGTGCGGATGCTCGGCGCGTGGCCGAGTCTGACCCGGGCCCGCATGCAGCCGACGGCGACCATCCGCCCGAAGACGTGGCTGAGCGGCAGGAACAGCAGGGTGGAGGCCGGTTCGTCGGTGACCGACTTGAAGACCGGGTGCAGCAGCCCCACCGCGTTGTCGACCTCGGCGAAGAAGTTGGCGTGGGTCAGGACGCAGCCCTTGGGCCGGCCGGTGGTGCCGGAGGTGTAGACGAGCGTGGCGACGGTGTCCGGCGTACGGGCCTCCCGGCGCGCGTGGACGAGAGCGTCGGGCAGGTGCTCCCCGGCCTTGACGAGGCGGGCCACCGCGCCCGTGTCGAACTCCCACAGGTGCGCCAGTCCGGGCAGGTTGCCGCGCTCGGCGCTGATGATCCGGGCCTGGGCGGTGTCCTCGACGGCGCAGGCGACGGCGCCGGAGTCGTGGAGGATCCACCGCGCCTGCGAGGCGGAGGAGGTGGGGTAGATCGGTACGGTGACCAGGCCCGCGGCCCAGCCGGCGAAGTCCAGCAGGGTCCACTCGTAGGTGGTGCGGGCCATGATGGCCAGCCGGTCGCCCGCCCTGAGTCCCTCGGCGATGAGCCCCTTGGCGACGGCGAGGACCTCGGCCGCGAACCGGTCGGCGGTGACGTCGTGCCAGGTGCCGTCGGGGGCCTTGCGGGCGAGGACGGCCTCGCCGGGGGCCTCGCGGGCGTTGTCGAACGGTAGGTCCCCGAGGGAGCCCCGTTGGGGCATCCCCGCGAGTGGGGGCACGGAGACCTCCCGCACCACCCCGGCGACGGTCGTCTTGACGGGCTCCACCAGCTTCGGCTCGGCATGCACGGCGTGCTCTCCTC
Source organism: Streptomyces sp. NPDC048383 (assembly GCF_040651775.1). Lineage (NCBI taxonomy): Bacteria > Bacillati > Actinomycetota > Actinomycetes > Kitasatosporales > Streptomycetaceae > Streptomyces > Streptomyces sp. NPDC048383. The sequence goes on along the minus strand of NZ_JBEZKS010000034.1, from coordinate 34,894 downwards.
GGTCGGCGATCGGAGTTACCGCCGGTAATCTACGCACGGGTAACCCGGTCCGACCACCCCCCGGACCGGGTCTTCCTCCTCCCGGAGGCCCGTTCGGCGGCCCTCGGGACCGCCGCCGGAGGGCTGTCCCCGGGCCGACCGTCCCCGACCGCACGGGAGTTCGGCGGAGCGGCGGCGCGCCGGACGCCGTCCCCGCCCGCCGTGAAATTCCGTGCCGCGGATCAGCCGACGAGGCACTCCCCGCCGGCGCGTCCTCACGGTCTCGCCGAGTTCCTCGATCCGGTGGCCCGAGCCGTCGGCACACCGCCCGGTGCGCCTCGCCCCGGTCCGAGGGCCGCCGAACGAATCGCCGCCGCAATCCCTTTGACGCCCGTGGCTCCCAACCGCCTTACTGAGTACGGCCGAACGCATGCGCTCGCCGACACGCAGCGGGCAGAATCGGGGCGGTCCGTCCGACGGCTTCGGGCCCGCGATCGGAAGGGGACTCCGGTGTCGTCACAGGAAATCCAGCTCACGCTCACCGCCGAGCAGGCCGCGGCGGGGACGGTCATCAGCGTCAACCTCGCGGATGGCCCGGTCAACCTGCGCATCCCGCCCACCCGCAACGGCGACCTCATCCGGGCGCAGGTGGCCGGCAAGGACGTACTGCTGCGGATCCTCGTGACCGGCGGCACGTTCGGCGCGACGACCCCGATGGCCGCGGCGGCACCCGCCGGCCCGGGGTCGCCCGGCGCACCCGGCGCGCCCGCCAAGAACGTCCGAGCCGGCATCCTGGGGGCTCTCGGCCTGATCGCGGCCTTCGCCGTCGTCGTCCTCCTCGTCAACAACGACGACGACTCCCGCAACACCGCCAACTCCAACGACAAGGCCTCCGCTTCCGCGAGCCCCTCGGACACGCCCGTCCCGGGCCAGTACTCGCCACCCGCCACCCCCGCCCCCACCTACATGGCGACCGAGTCGACCCCCTCGCAGAGCGCCGCCCCGGCACCGGACCCGACCCCCTCGGCGGCCTACCCCGTCACCCCCACCAGCGAGGCGCCCACCCCCTTCGACCGGGGCACCTGCCTCAACGGGCAGCTCCCCGACTCGACGACGGCACAGCGCGTCACTGACGTGAACGAGGTGCCCTGCACGGCGTCCGACGCGCACTACCGGGTCATCGAGAGCATCCCGTTCACCTCGGACATGGACCGCTGCAACACCAACTCGAAGACCGAATACGCCTTCTCCTACCGCTACACGTTGGGCGGCAGCGTCCTGAACGAGTACGTGTACTGCCTCGTCGGCATCGGCTCGTACTCCCGCCGATAGGCGCTCCCGACTGGTAGACAGGGAGGCTTCTCCACTCTTCCGCAACCCGGCAGACGCAAGGGCGACATGATGCTCCACCATTTGGACCGCACCCTCGACGAGATCGACGGCCCCCCGTGGCCACCCGCGTCGCCGAACGCGACGAGCCTCGCCACCAAGGTCCACGCCCTGCGCCGGCGTCCCTTGGGCAGCCTCGCGCCCGCGGACCTGCGCACCCTGATCAGCCAGGACGTGGCGCTCCCCCACGTCCTGCCGCTGGCGGTCGACCTGCTGGTCGACGACCCGCTGCTGGACGCCTGCTTCTACGAGGGCGACCTCCTGCACGCCGCCGTCACCCGCCCGGCCACGGCCTGGCTCCTCTTCCCGGACCTCGCGGCCCGCCTCGCCGCGGCCGTGGCCCCCCTCCCGGCCACTCCGGAACGCACGGAGTTCCTGACCACCCACGCCGGCAACCGCCCTTGAGCGCGGCCGGCTCGGCCCGGAGCCGTACGTCCGGGACCCGCCCCCGCCCCTCGGGGGGCGGGCTCAGCGGACCTGCGGGAGACCGCCGGCGTTGTGGATCAGCCGCTGGAGCACCTTCAGGGTGGTGACGTAGTCCGCGTCGTCGATGCCCTCGTGCAGGGCGGCGCGGATCGCGGGCCCGTTGCGTCCTAGCTCGACACGGGCCCGTTCCCCCGCCTCGGTCAGCCACAGCCGCCGCTCGGCGTCCCGGGTCAACCAGCCGCGCTCCAGGAGCACCTCGGCCTCCGCGGCCAGGTCGTCCTCGGGACGGATGTACCCGGTCATGGCCTCGCGCAGCGCGTCCAGGGTCATCCCCTCGCCGTCGGGCGAGATGTCGTGGGCCGACAGATGGCGCAGCAGCCAGAACTGGGGGTGGGTGTAACCCAGTTCGACTTGGCGGGCCCGGGTGTGGGCGGTGAGCGCCTCATGGGCGACGCCGGTCCAGTACGCGGCCGGCTGTCCTGCGAGTTCGGCGTCCGGTCCCTGCTGGGTCGTCATGGAAAGTCCCCTCCTGGTACTTCGACACGGAGCCCGCACGCGGTACGGCCATGTCGAGACCCTAGAAGCTCAAGCCCACTTGAGGACAAGGGGTTGAGGGGCCCTGCGGGGCGGCTCAAGCGGCGGCGACGCCCTCGGGCGGGCAGTCGGCGCAGCGGCCCGGGGCCGGGGCGCGGAAGGCGCGGTCGCAGCCGTCGCAGTTCTGCAGCGGGTCGGGGCGCGCGGACGCGAAGACCGGGGACGGCGGCGGGAGGTACGGGGGCAGCGACTCCTTGAGGCGGTGGCCGAGCAGCGCGGCCGGGTGCCGGAGGTCGGCGGGCAGGTCGGCGGCGAGCACCTGCCGGACGGCCTCGGGTGCGGCGCCCCGGTCCAGCCAGGAGGCGACGTCGGGCGCGAGTTGCCGGACGGCACGCTCGGAGAGCAGCAACCGGGGATCGTCGACCCGCAGCCGCGCGAGCAGGTCCACGGCGTCCTGCCGCAGGCAGCCGGCGCGCACGGGACCGGGAGCCCGCTCGGGGGCCGGGGCGGACTCGGGGGCCGGGGCCCGCTCCGGGGCGGGGGCGGGCTCGGGGGCCGGGGCGGGCTTCGGAGCCGGGGCGGGCTCGGGGGCGAGCGGCGGCGACAGAGGAACCGACACCCGCACCGGCACCGGAACGGGCGCCGGAACGGGCGCCGACACAGGCACAGGCACCGGCAGCGGCGACGGGATCGACAGCTCCGGACGGGCCGCCCCGGGGTGGTTGTAGGAGACCGTCCGGGTCAGGATGCGTCCGCCGGTGGTGCGTTCCCGGATGCGCTCCAGGTAGCCGTATTCCTCCAGCTCCCGCAGGGCCCTGGCGATGCGTACCTCGCCCTCGGGGAAACGGTTCGCGAGGGCCTTGATGCCGATCTTGGCGCCGGCCGGCAGGGACTGGATGTGCAGCGCGAGCCCGATCGCCACCAGCGACAGGGAACGGTGCTGGGCGAGGTGGTTGCCCACCACGGTGTAGTGACTGGTGTGCCGCACGTTGACGGGGACCACACCGGATCGAATGGTCCCGGCAGGAACACGGGACGAGGCGCGCTGGGGCGCGCTAGGGTGCCTTGAAGCCATGGGGAAGGTGCTTCTTCCTGATTGGTCAGGCCCTCGCTCGGGATGCCCGTCCCGGCGGGGGCCGTCTCATGTCTGAGAGTTGTGAGGCCGAGCATATGCCGCTCAACCGCAGCAAAAGCCAGCCCAGATGGCGTAGTTCACTCGTGTGAGTGAGCGGGGAGCCGGAGGGGTGGGGTGGGTTGGTTTCACCTCGGTACTTGGTATTCAAAGGTCGAGCACGACCGCGTCCCGACCCGCCGCGTCACGGTCCGAGCCCTCTCCGGGCAGGTCCAGTTCCGCCCAGACCACCTTGCGCGGCGGCGGCCCCTGATCCACGCCCCACCGGTCGGCCAGCGCGGCCACCAGTGCCAGCCCCCGCCCGGACTCCGCGTCCACGTCCGCGTCGCCAAGACCCGGGACACGGTCCCGGCGCGTGTCCACCACCTCGATCCGGAGCACACTGCCGGCACGGGTGAGCACGACCTGGAAGTCCCGCCCCGGCACCCGCCCGTGCGTGACCGCGTTGGCCGCCAACTCACCCACGATCAGCGCGGGCCCGTCCGGCGGCAGTCCCCAGGACCGCACTTGCTCGACGGCGAGCCGCCGCGCCCGGTGCGCGCCGTACGGGGTCGCGGCGAGCCGCACGCCGAACTGGTATTCGGTGAACCAGATTTGAGTATTCACATCGCCCAGCGTGGAGCGCCCTGCCTACCGTTTTCAGGGCGAACCTCCTTCGGTCCGGACTTTGTCCCGCGCTTGTCCCGCGCTGTAGGGGCTGTCCCGGACGCCGTAGGGGCAGGACTGCTGAGTCGATTTTCGGTGCGTCGGGAGCGAGCGGGCATGACGATGGACACGGATGGTACGGAAGACGCGGGCTGGGACGTCGACCCGGATGACGAACAGGGCGTCGCCGTCCTGTCGGCGCTCGGCCGCCAGCTGAGGGTGTGGCGTGAGGAGGCCGGCAAGCGGGCCGCCGATTTCGGCGTGGAAGTCGGGTACGGGGAGGACCTGGTCCGCAAGATCGAGGCGGGCAAGCGAATCCCGCGCCCGGAATACCTGGACAAGGCCGACGACGCCCTACGGGCGAACGGGAAGATCGCCGCGATGAAGGCGGACATGGAACGGGTCCGCTACCCGAAGAAGGTCCGAGACCTGGCGAACATGGAGGCCCGTGCAGTCGAAATCGGGGCCTACCGCATCCACGGAATACACGGGGTTCTGCAGACGAAGGACTACGCGCGGGCCTTGTTCGAGATGCGCCAGCCCGCCTACTCGCAGGACGAAGTGGAACGGTACGTCTCCGCCCGGATGACCCGGCGTTCGCTCTTCGACCGGGCCCCCTCACCGTCTCTCAGCATCGTCCAGGAAGAGGCGAGCCTCAGGCGGCGCATCGGAGGCACAATGGTGTGGCGCGAACAGCTTGAACGCCTGCTGGAGGTGAGCCGGTTGCGGCACCTGGCCCTTCAAGTGATGCCGACCGACTGCGAGGTCCATGCCGGTATGGATGGCGGCATCGAGGTGCTGAAGTTCGGAGACGGAACGGCTGTCGGGCGTTCGGAAGGCGCCTTCGGCGGGCGCCCCGTAACCGACCCGAAGCATCTTCGGATCCTTGAACTGCGCTATGGAATGATCCGAGCCCAAGCGCTCACGCCTGTGGAGTCGCGGGGCTTCATCGAAAACCTGCTGGGAGAGACATGATCGACTACCCCGAGCTGCGCTGGTTCAAGAGCAGCTACAGCGACGGCAGCGAAGGCGATTCCTGCGTCGAGGTGGCCTACACCTGGTTCAAGAGCAGCTACAGCGACAGCAGCGACGGGAACGACTGCGTCGAGGTGGCCCGCACCCCCGCCACCGTCCACGTCCGCGACTCCAAGGACACCGCGCTCCCCCACCTCGCGTTCGCCCCGGGCGCCTGGGCCGAGTTCGTCGCACGCTCCTGACGCCGCCCGTGAAGCCCGTGTGACCCCCGCGCGGACGACGCCCCGTACGCGAAACACCGCGACCCCCGCCCGGACGGGGGCGGGGGTCGCGGTGGCGGGCGCGCTCGGGGCGCGTCCGGATCAGGCGGTGACGGGGACCGGGGCGCCGGCCTTCTCCTCGGCCGGGGTCTCGGCCTGCTCGGCCTTCTCGTCCAGCGGGGAGGCGGAGGCGGTGGCGTACGCCTCCTTGTCCAGGATCCCCTCACGGGCGGAGACGATGACCGGGACGACGGCCTGGCCGGCCACGTTGGTGGCGGTGCGCATCATGTCGAGGATCGGGTCGATCGCCATGAGCAGGCCGACACCGGCCAGCGGCAGACCCAGCGTGGAGAGGGTCAGGGTCAGCATCACGGTCGCGCCGGTCAGACCGGCCGTGGCGGCGGAGCCGACCACCGAGACGAACGCGATGAGCAGGTACTCCTTGATGCCCAGCTGCACGTCGAAGATGTTCGCGATGAAGATCGCGGCCAGCGCCGGGTAGATCGCGGCGCAGCCGTCCATCTTCGTGGTGGCACCGAACGGGACGGCGAAGGAGGCGTACTCCTTCGGGACGCCGAGGCGCTCGGTGACCTTCTGGGTGACCGGCATGGTGCCGACCGAGGAGCGGGAGACGAAGGCGAGCTGGATCGCGGGCCAGGCGCCCTTGTAGAAGTGCAGCGGGTTGACCTTGGCGACGGCCCACAGCAGCAGCGGGTAGACGCCGAACATGACGAGCGCCGAGCCGATGTAGACGTCGGCGGTGAAGGTGGCGTACTTGCCGAGGAGGTCCCAGCCGTAGCTCGCGATGGCGGTGCCGATGAGGCCGATGGTGCCGATCGGGGCGAGGCGGATGACCCACCACAGGGCCTTCTGGAGGAGTTCCAGGACCGACTCGGCGAGGTTCAGGACCGGCTGGGCCTTGGCTCCGAGCTGGAGGGCGGCGATGCCGGCGACGGCGGCCAGGAAGACGATCTGGAGCACGTTCAGCTCGGTGAACGGCGTGATGATGTCCTTCGGCACGATGCCGGTCAGGAAGTCGATCCACGAGCCGGTCCGCTTGGGCTCCATGCCGTCGGCCGGGGTGAGGCCGGTGCCCGCGCCCGGGTCGGTCAGCAGGCCGATCGCGAGGCCGATGCCGACCGCGATCAGCGACGTGATCATGAACCAGAGCAGGGTGCGGGAGGCGAGCCGCGCGGCGTTGTTCACCTTCCGCAGGTTGGTGATGGACACCAGGATCGCGAAGAACACGAGCGGGGCGACGGCCAGCTTGAGCAGCTGGACGAAGATGTCACCGACCTGTTCGAGGGTGGTCTTCAGCCAGCTGATGTCCTGGCTGCGGGCGAGCCAGCCGAACAGCACACCGAGCACGAGACCGGCGACGATCTGGGCCCAGAACGGGAACTTGAAGGAGGCCTTGGCGGGAGCCTGGGCCTGGGGCGTGGCGGACACGGACACTCTCCGGGGGGACGCACGAGGTACGGCGGAAGGTTCTGCGAGGGGTGCGGTGCGGCAGCAGCCGGAAGGGGCCGGGCCGGCCGGGACCACTGCTGTATCGATTCAGCTCAACTGCGGAGGGAAGCTCGACTGCGGAGGGAATCAGCGACAACAGCAACAGGCCGCGGACACGCGGCGGCAGAGGTCGACGTGCAGGCGCGCCACGAGCGGGACGCTCGCGGTCATCGGGTGCGCAACTGTGGTCAACATGTTGAACACGCTAACACTTCTCCTTTGAGAAGCCCAAAGTCATTCTTTGATCCACAAGACCTCGGCGCCCGCCCCGCACGGCCCGGAAAACACGAAAGCCCCAGCGTTACGGGCGGTGGTCCCGTAGCTGGGGCGGTTCGGTGTGTGAGGAAGCCAACGCGGCTCCGGTCAGCCGACGCGGGCGGCGTCGTCGGCCACGTCCTCCTGGCTGCGGTTCGCCGCGAGCTTGTCCTTCGCACCCGCGACGCGCCCGGAGATCTGCACGGACATCGCGTCGCGCTGCTTGCGCAGCAGGACGAACGACAGCGGCGCGGACAGCACGAGGGCGAGCAGCACGATCCAGGCGGGGTTGGCGTCGCCGAGGCCGGAGGGCACCCAGCCCAGGCGGACCAGCAGGGCGACGAGGACCAGGCATCCGACGAAGATGCCCAGGCGCATCGCGGTGTAGCGGATCGTCGCGCTCGTCTTGAGGGACACGGTGACCCCACCTTCTCTCTCGTCGTCCTACGGACAGGGCGTTTGCCCGTCCAGTGAAGCACGCCGGCACCCCTCGACAGCTCGCCGGGGTCGGTGCCGCCTCGGCACCGCACCGGCCGGGGCGCGGCCGGGGCGGGGAACGGGAAGGCCCCGGTCCCTGGGGACCGGGGCTCCGTCATCGCCGGGCTCGCTCAGAGGCGCATCGCCTGCGGGGTCTCGCGCAGGTCGGCGTCCGGGCCGGGGTACTCGCGGATGATCTCGTAGCGCGTGTTGCGCTCCACGGGGCGGAAGCCCGCCTCGCGGATGAGGTCGAGGAGGTCCTCGCGGCCGAGCTTGTTCGGGGTGCCGTAGTTGTCGGCGTCGTGCGTGATCTTGTACTCGACGACCGAGCCGTCCATGTCGTCCGCGCCGTGCAGCAGGGCGAGCTGGGCGGTCTGCACGCCGTGCATCACCCAGAACACCTTGACGTGCGGGACGTTGTCGAAGAGCAGCCGGGAGACCGCGAAGGTCTTCAGCGCCTCGGCGCCGGTCGCCATCGAGGTGCGCGCCTGGAGCTTGTTGCGGACCTTGCCGTCCTTCATGTCCACGAAGTCGTGCTGGTAGCGCAGCGGGATGAAGACCTGGAAGCCGCCGGTCTCGTCCTGGAGCTCGCGCAGCCGCAGTACGTGGTCGACGCGGTGGCGCGGCTCCTCGATGTGCCCGTAGAGCATCGTCGCCGGGGTCTTGAGCCCCTTGGAGTGCGCGAGGCGGTGGATGCGCGACCAGTCTTCCCAGTGCGTGCGGTGGTCCACGATGTGCTGGCGGACCTCCCAGTCGAAGATCTCCGCGCCGCCGCCGGTCAGCGACTCCAGACCGGCCTCGATCAGCTCGTCCAGGATGTCGGAGGCCGACATGCCGGAGATCGTCTCGAAGTGGTGGATCTCCGTCGCCGTGAACGCCTTCAGCGAGACGTTCGGCAGCGCCTCCTTGAGGGCCGACAGCGAACGCGGGTAGTACCGCCACGGCAGGGTGGGGTGCAGGCCGTTGACGATGTGCAGCTCGGTGAGGTTCTCGTTCTCCATGGCCTTGGCCAGGCGGACGGCTTCCTCGATGCGCATCGTGTACGCGTCCTTCTCCCCCGGCTTGCGCTGGAAGGAGCAGTACGCGCAGGAGGCGGTGCACACGTTCGTCATGTTGAGGTGGCGGTTGACGTTGAAGTGGACCACGTCACCGTTCTTGCGCATGCGCACCTCGTGCGCGAGGCCGCCGAGCCATGCCAGGTCGTCCGACGCGTAGAGGGCGATGCCGTCCTCACGTGTCAGCCGCTCGCCGGAGCGGACCTTCTCCTCCAGCTCACGCTTGAGCCCAGCGTCCATGCCGGTGTCTCCTCTTTGTCCCGACCTGCCTGCAACCGCCACCCACCGTACTCTCAGCTCTCCTCGGGCAGCTCCCCGACCCGGTTCTCCCACTTCGTGGAGAGCACGATCGTGGTGCGGGTGCGCGAGACGCCCTTGGTGCCCGAGAGCCTACGGATGATCTTCTCCAGGCCGTCGACGTCGCTGGCGCGGACCTTCAGCATGAAGGAGTCGTCGCCCGCGATGAACCAGCAGTCCTCGATCTCCGCGAGGTCGCGCAGCCGACGGGCCACGTCCTCGTGGTCGGCGGCGTCGGAGAGGGAGATGCCGATCAGTGCGGTGACGCCGAGCCCGAGCTCGGCGGCGGCCACCGTCGCGCGGTAGCCGGTGATGACGCCGGCCGTCTCCAGCCGGTTGATGCGGTCGGTGACGCTGGGGCCGGAGAGGCCCACGAGACGGCCCAGCTCCGCATACGAGGCACGACCGTTCTCGCGAAGTGCCTGGATGAGCTGCCTGTCCACCGTGTCCATTACGTGGAGCCTTCCATTATTCGGCGATGCTGCAAGTCTAGGTATAGAATCAAAGGCACGTAGGGTCAACACCCTGCGAATCTTTCAACAGATCGATGACGATCTTCAGGAGTGGTTCACCGTGTACACGATCGAGATGGCCTACGCGCACATGCGACAGCTCCAGGAGCTGGCCAACCGATCCCGCACCGACCAGCCGTCCGCCGCTCACCGCGTGGACAAGACCCGCAAGCCGCGCAGCACCAAGAAGCGCTAGTCACCGCCGCTTGCCCCCTCGGGAGGACGGGAGCCACCGAGCTCCCCCTCCCACCGGCGGTACAGCCGGTGCGGCACACCCGCCGCGTCGAGCACCCGCCCCGCGACGAAGTCCACCAGATCCTGGATGTGCGTCGCCCCCGCGTAGAACGCCGGAGAGGCGGGCAGCACCACTGCGCCCGCCTCGTCCAGCGCCACCAGCTGCTTCAGGGTCTGCCCGCTGAGCGGGGTCTCCCGCACCGCGACCACCAGCCGGCGCCGTTCCTTGAGCGTCACGCTCGCCACCCGCTGGAGCAGGTCCTTCGACAGCCCGAGCGCCACTCCGGCCACACAGGCCGTGGACGCCGGCACGATCAACATCCCCTGCACGGGGTACGACCCCGAGCTCGGCCCGGCCGCCAGGTCGCCGGCCGCCCAGTGCCGGACGTCGTCCAGTACCGGCGCCGCGAACGTACCCGGCTTCCCGTCCGCCCCGCGCTCCAGCCACCGGGACAGGTCCTCGCGCCAGTGCGCGTCACGGAAGGCGATGCCGGTCTCGTCCAGGAGGGTGAGCCGGGAGGCCCTGCTCACCACCAGGTCCACACTTTCCCCCGCGGCCAGCAGCCCGCGGAGCACCGCCGCCGCGTACGGCGTCCCGGACGCCCCGGAAACCCCGACCACCCACGGGGTGCGATTGCGCTCAGTCATACCTCCGAGACTATCCGGCCACACCGGAAGGGCACTGGGTAAGGTGACCCGACGTTCAAGGGGTGGGACGTACGACACACGAGGGGGCGGGGCCGCCGTGGCGGAAGCACACCTGGAGGAGTGGAGCCGAACGCGGCGGGCCAAGGCGGCCGTCCTGCTGATGCTGGGGTGGGTGGGCCTGCTCTGGCTGATAGAAGCGGTCGACCACGCCACCGGCCACGCGCTCGACGAGTACGGCATCCTGGCCCGGGAGCCCGACAGCCTCCTGCGGTCCCCGCTGGGCGCGTTCCTGCACTTCGGCTTCGACCACGTCGCCTCCAACAGCGTGCCGCTGCTGGTCTTCGGTTTCGTCGCAGCGCTCAGCGGCATCCGCCGCTTCCTCGCCGTCAGCGCCATCATCATCGTCGCCGACGGCATCGGCACCTGGCTGATCGCGGAGACGGACAGCATCACCGCCGGCGCCTCCGGCCTCGTCTTCGGCCTCTTCGGCTACCTCGTCGTACGGGGCTTCGTCGAGCGCAAGGTCCTGGGCATCGTGGTGGGCGTGGTGATCGGCCTCTACTGGGGCGCCGGCATCTTCTACGGCCTCCTGCCCGACGACGACGGGATCAGCTGGCAGGGCCACCTCTGCGGCCTCACGGCCGGCGTGGTCACGGCCCTCTTCTTCCGCCGGCCGGCCCCCCGCACCACCCTCACGCTCTAGAAGGTCAGCCCCCGCACGATCAGGTCCAGCAGCGCGCACACGAACAGGGCCATCCCGATGAACCCGTTCACCGTGAAAAACGCGCGGTTCAGGCGGGACAGGTCGTGCGGCCTGACGATGGTGTGCTCGTACAGGAACGCGCCGATGACGATCACCAGGCCGGCCCAGAACAGCACGCCCGCGCCCGTCAGCACGCCGTACCAGGCCAGCAGGCCGGTGGTCACCACGTGCGCGCCGCGGGCGCCCCACAGGGCCGCCGGGATGCCGAAACGGGCCGGCACCGAGCGGACGCCCTCGGCCCGGTCGGCCGCCACGTCCTGGCAGCCGAAGATCAGGTCGAACCCGCCGATCCACACGCCGACGGCGAGCCCCAGCACGACCGCGTCCCAGGACCACTCACCGGTGACGGCCAGCCAGGCTCCGATGGGCCCCATGGCCTGGGCGACGCCCAGGATGGCGTGCGGGAAGTCCGTGAACCGCTTCCCGTACGGGTAGACCACCATCGGCACCACGGCGATCGGCGCCAGCATCAGGCACAGCGGGTTCAACAGCGCCGCCGAGCCGAGGAACACGATTAGCGCGATCCCGGCCCCGGTCCAGGCGGAGCGCACCGACACCGCTCCGGTCACGAGCTCGCGGCCGGCGGTGCGCGGGTTCCGGGAGTCGATCTCCCGGTCGATGATCCGGTTGGCGGCCATCGCGAAGGTGCGCAGCCCGACCATGCAGATGGTCACGAGCAGCAGCGTGCCCCAGTGCACGGTCCCGTCGAGCCGGAACATCGCGGTGAAGGCGGCGATGTAGGCGAACGGCAGCGCGAAGACCGAGTGCTCGATCATCACGAGCCGTAGGAACGCCTTCACCTTGCCGTTCGCGCGGGGCGCGGGCCCGGATCCGAGGACCCCTTCGGCGGCCGACGTCATCGGAGGGACCTCCGGAACTGTTCGAGTTCGACGCGCAGGTCGGCGAGGGCGGTCGGGCCGATCTCCACCTCCAGCGGAGGCGTGCCCTCCGACGGCGGCGGGACGACGGACGCCAGGAAGGCGAAGCCCTCGCCGGCGGGCCGGCCGCTGAGGCGCAGGACGTCGTGGGCGGCCACGGTCAGCACGATCGTGAACTCGGCGTCCGGGTCGGCGGTCGCGTCCAGCAGGCTGCCCGCGAAGGCGTCGGCGTCGGCGGTGGACAGCTCGGTCAGGGCGATCTCGCGGCCCTCCCCGTCCGTCCGGTCGGCGATCAACTGCCACAGGTCGGACGGCCCCGCGAACTCCTCGGGGCTCACCCCGGCCCGCTCGGCCGCCTCCCGCACACCCGGCTGCGCCGGATCGATCTCGGGTCGCACGAGCGCGACACAGGGCGTGTCGGTACCGATGAAGAGGGCGGGTCCGCCCACGGCGATGGGGCTCACAGTCCGTACTCCTTCCAGCGGCGGTCCACGAGGGCCGCCGTCGCGGGGTCGGACTCCACCATGTCGGGCCAGCCGCCGTCGCGCGTGTAACCCTCCTCCGGGAGTTTCTTCGTGGCGTCGATGCCCGCCTTGCCGCCCCAGAACTGCTGGTACGAGGCGTGGTCCAGATGGTCCACCGGGCCCTCGACCACCGTCAGGTCACGCGCGTAGTCCGTGTTGCCGAGCGCCCGCCAGGACACCTCGTGCAGGTCGTGGACGTCGCAGTCCTTGTCCACCACGATGATCAGCTTGGTCAGCGACATCATGTGGGCGCCCCAGACGGCGTGCATGACCTTCTGCGCGTGCTTCGGGTACTTCTTGTCGATCGAGACGATCGCGCAGTTGTGGAAGCCGCCCGACTCCGGCAGGTGGTAGTCCACGATGTCCGGCACGATGATCTTCAGGAGCGGCAGGAAGAACCGCTCGGTGGCCCGGCCCAGCGGGCCGTCCTCGGTCGGCGGGCGGCCGACCACGATCGACTGGATCAGCGGACGCTTGCGCATCGTCACGCAGTCGATCTTCAACGCGGGGAAGGGTTCCTGCGGGGTGTAGAAACCGGTGTGGTCGCCGAAGGGGCCCTCGGGGAGCATCTCCCCCGGCTCCAGCCAGCCCTCGATGACGACCTCGGCGTTGGCCGGGACCTGGAGCGGGACCGTCTTGCAGTCGACCATCTCGATCCGCTTGCCCGCGACGAAGCCGGCGAACAGGTACTCGTCGATGTCGCCCGGCAGCGGCGCCGTGGAGGCGTAGGTGACGGCCGGCGGACAGCCGAAGGCGATCGCGACGGGCAGCCGCTCGCCCTTCGCCGCGGCGACGGCGTAGTGGTTGCGGCTGTCCTTGTGGATCTGCCAGTGCATGCCGATGGTGCGCTTGTCGTGGCGCTGGAGGCGGTAGAGGCCGAGGTTGCGCACGCCCGTCTCGGGGTGCTTGGTGTGCGTCAGGCCGAGGTTGAAGAAGTCCCCGCCGTCCTTGGGCCAGGTGAACAGCGCCGGGAGCCGGTCGAGATCGACGTCGTCGCCGGTGAGGACGACCTCCTGGACGGGTGCGGACTCGCCCTTCACCTTCTTCGGCGGGACGTGCACCATCGAGCCGAGCTTGCCGAAGGCCTCGCGGACGCCGATGAAGCCCTGCGGGAGTTCGGGCTTGAGCAGCCCGCCGATCTTCTCGCTGATCTCCGCGTACGACTTCAGGCCGAGGGCCTTCAGCAGCCGCCGGTCCGTCCCGAAGACGTTCATCGCGAGCGGCATCGCGGAGCCCTTGACGTTCTCGAAGAGCAGCGCGGGACCCCCCGCCTTGTTCACTCTGTCGACGATCTCCCCTACCTCCAGGTACGGGTCGACTTCGGCCTTGATGCGCTTGAGGTCGCCCTCCCGCTCCAGAGCCCGGAGCAGCGAGCGGAGATCGTCGTAAGCCATGGGGCCCAGTATCCGTCACCCTCTACCCTGGAAGCGTCACCGGGGCCCGACGCGGGCCCGCCGCCACTGTCCGGGAGTCGGTCCCACACCGTGCTGCGCCTTGTGCCCTTCCTGCTGCTCCTCGCACTGACCATCTACGCCTTCGTCGACTGCCTGAACACCCCGGAGGAAGAGGTCAAGGCCCTCCCCAAGGCGGTCTGGGTGATCATCATCCTGCTGTTCTCGATCGTCGGTCCGCTGGTGTGGCTCTTCGCGGGCAAGAAGCGCTCCGCGGTCGGTGGCGCGGGCGGCGGCCGGTCCCGCCGCAACCAGTGGGTCGCCCCCGACGACAACCCGGACTTCCTGAAGTCGTTGCGCGCCGCGCAGGACAAGAAGGACGAGGACCGGCAGGCCGCGGAGGCCGAGGGGGCCGCGGACGGCACGGACGGTGCGGACGGCACGGACAGCGAGCGCGACGGCGACCGGGACGAGGACCGCGACAAGGACCGCGACAAGGACCGCGACCGCGACAAGGACAAGGACTGACGCACCGCGACACCCCACCCCGCCGCCGCCTCCACCCCGCCGGGAACTCGCGCGGGGGGTCGGCGCGTTGGAGGGGAAGCGGGTCGGCGTGTGACGCGAAAGATGATTGAACGCGTTCAAGTCGGCTGACAGAATGGCCCCATGCCACTGTCACGGCCCCCGCGGTACGGCGGGCCGCGGATCGTCGACACGGCCCTGCGCAATCTCCTCGCGTACGGCGTGCTCGTCGCCGCCCTGCTCGCCATGACCGGCTGGAACCCGCAGCGCTCCGCCCCCGGCCCCGTCCCCGCCGTCTACGACGCCCGGCTCTCCGAGATCGTCGGCACCTGGCGTTGCGTCGACGGCACGGTGGTGGTCTTCCACGCCGGCGGCGCCGCCTCCGTCACCCTCCTCGACGGCCAGGAACGTGACTACGCCGCCGGCTGGCGGCTGTCCGGGCCGGCCACCTGGACGCTCACCGACGACCGGTCCGCCGGCCGCAACCTCGGCCAGCACCTGCGCCTGGACCTGCCCGCCGCCACCGGCACCGCGACCCGCAGCAACACGGTCACCCGCACGCCCGGCCGCTACTCCTGGACCTTCGAGCTGCGCCGCGACGAACGCCGGACCCTGGAGCTCTACTTCTTCCTCGGCCCCGCGCAGGGCCACGGCGCCTACGTCCTGGAGAAGGACGCCTGAGCACGCGGGGACGCCTGAGCACGCGGGCCCCCCTGAACACGAAGGGGCCCCCGAGCACGCGGGGACCCCCGAGCACGAGAAGGCCCCGCCGCCCGCCCCGACGTGGTCGGTGGTGGGCGGCGGGGCCTCTCGGAGCCGCCGGTGGGCGTCAGACGCCCGCGTACGAGTGCTTGCCGCTGAGCAGGATGTTCACGCCGTAGTAGTTCCAGATCCAGCAGGCGAACGCGAACAACGCCAGGTAGGCGGCCTTGCGGCCCTTCCAGCCGGCCGTGGCCCGCGCGTGCAGGTAGCAGGCGTACGCGACCCACGTCACGAACGACCAGACCTCCTTGGGGTCCCAGCCCCAGTAACGGCCCCAGGCGTCGCCCGCCCAGATCGCGCCGGCGACGATGGTGAACGTCCACAGCGGGAAGACGGCCGCGTTGATGCGGTACGAGAACTTGTCGAGCGAGGCCGAGGAGGGCAGCCGCTCCATCACCGAGGTGCGGAAGCGGCCCGGCGTGCGGCCCGCCTCCAGGTGGCTCTCGTAGCTGTCGCGGAACAGGTAGAGCACCGCGCCTGCCGCGCCGATGTAGAAGACGGCGCCGCAGAAGATGGCGGTGGAGACGTGGATCCACAGCCAGTACGAGTCCAGCGCCGGCACCAGCTGGTCGCTGTCCGTGTAGAGCACCTTGACCGCGATGCCGAGGTCCAGCAGGACGGTGGTGACCAGGATCAGACCGAGCCAGCGGACGTTCTTCTTCAGCGCGAGGAGCACCAGGTACGCGCCGACGGCCACCGTGGAGAAGGTGATCGAGAACTCGTACATGTTGCCCCAGGGGGCCCGCTGCACCGACAGCGCGCGGGCCACGACGCCGGCCGCCTCGATGAGGAAGCCGAGCGCGGTCAGCGAGACCGCGACCCGCCCGTACAGGTCGCCCTGCTGGTCCCCGCCGGCGGCGCCGGGGCCGTCCGGCACGTCGCGCGAGCCGGTGGCCGAGCGGGTGATGACCTTCGGCTTGTCGAGGACGGCGGTGCCGCCCTTGCCGCGGACCTGCACCGCGGGCGCCCCGGCCGGTTGCGGCGCCGTCAGCGCCGCGGCCGTTCGGGCCACCTTGCTGCGGCTGCCGAAGGTCCACTCGGCGATGTGCGCGAGGAAGGCGAGCGTGTAGACCGCCATCGACGAATAGATCAGGTAGTTGCTGATCTGCGCCAGGTTCTCATTGGCTGCGACTGCGAGCGGCGTCATCCGCGCTCCCCTTCAACGTTTTCCTTGACAGGTTGTCCGGGCGCCGAGGGCGCCTGCTGGTGGAGGGCGGCGGACAGCACCGCGAGTTCCTCCGGGAGCCTGGCGGACTCGCTGCGGCCGAGGCCCGCCATCTCGACGACGGTGACGCCGTCCTTGCCGGTCACCGCCCGGACCCAGATCCGGCGGCGCTGGATGAACAGTGAGGCGGCCAGACCGCCGATGGCGACGACGGCGCCCGCGAGGGCGAGGCCGTTGGCGGGCTGCTGGGTGACCGAGAAGGTCGCCCAGCGCTCGATGCCCTCGAACTTCACGGTGCCCGCGCCGTCCGGCAGGGTCATCGTCTCGCCGGGCAGCAGCCGCTTCTTGAACAGCTCGCCCTGCTCGTCCTTGAACTCCTTCATCTTCGAGGTGTTCAGCTGGTACACGTTCTGCGGCAGGCCCGAGTCGACGCCGAGGCTGCCGTGGTAGGCGCTGAGCGCGAGGACGGGGAAGTCCAGCGCCGGGAACTGCGAGAGCATCGTGCCATGGCCCTCGCCGGCGAAGGTCGGCACGAACATGGCGTTGAAGCCGAGCTGCTCCGCCTTGCCGTCCTTGTCCTTGTAGCCGTCGGTGACCTTGATGGCGCCCGAGGAGCTGAGGTTCGCGTCGAAGGGCAGCATCGGCACGGCGTCCTTGTAGATCACCTTGCCGTCGGGCGCGGTCACCGAGATGACCGGCGCGTAGCCGTGGCCGAGGAGGAAGATCTTGGAGCCGTCGACCTCCAGCGGCTTGTTGACCTCGATCTCGGTCCTGACCGGCTTGCCGTGCGCGCCCTCGCTGAAGGAGACGTACGCCTTGAAGTCGCGCGGGGTGCCCTTCTGCGGGCCGCTCGTCTCGTACGTCGCGTCGAACTTGTCCAGGGTGAACGAGAACGGCGGCAGGCTGTCGGGCGAGAAGAGGCCGCCGTACTTGAAGTCGTCGTACTGGGTCAGCGTGTTCGAGAAGCCCTTGCCGCGCAGGACGAGCTTGCCGCCCTCGGACTTGTAGAGCTGCCCGACCGCGAAGGCCACCAGCATGAAGATCAGGGCGATGTGGAAGGCCAGGTTCCCGGCCTCGCGAAGGTAGCCCTTCTCGGCGGCGACGGCCGTCCCGGAGGCCTCCGTACGGAAGCGCCGGCCGCCCAGCAGGGTCCTCGCCGAGGCGAGGACCTCCTCGGGGGACTTCTCCGTGCGCCAGGTCGCGTACGCCGGCAGCCGGTCCAGGCGCCGGGGGGCGGCCGGCGGGCGGCCGGTGAGCTGGCCGACGAACTGCCAGGTGCGCGGCACGATGCAGCCGATGAGCGACACGAACAGCAGGATGTAGATCGCGGAGAACCACACCGAGCTGTAGACGTCGAACAGCTGGAGCTTCTCGGCGATCGGCACCCAGAACTCGTGCGCGTCCTTCCACTCGGCGACCTTCATCGCGTCGACCTGCGTCTGCGGGACGAGCGAGCCGGGGATCGAGCCGAGGGACAGCAGGAAGAGCAGGATCAGCGCCACCCGCATGGAGGTGAGCTGCCGCCAGAACCAGCGGGCCCAGCCGATCACGCCGATGCCGACGGGGGCCGACGGCGCGTCCTCCAGCGGGGCCGTGGACAGCTGCGCGCCGGCCGCTGCGTCGGTGGCGTCCGCGGCGGGGTCGACGACTTCGGTGGGGTCCGCGGGGGCGGAGTCGTGCGGCGCCTCGCCGGGCGCCCTGTCGGTCGTACTCATGTCCGTGTAGTCCTCAGATCCCCACCGTGAAGCTCTCGCTCCAGCTCTGCATCTCCATGACGATGCTGCCCCACCATCCTGTGACGAGCAGGATGCCGGTGAGGACCAGCATGCCGCCGCCGATGCGCATCACCCACGCGTAGTGCTTCTTCACCCAGCCGAACGCTCCGAGCGCCTTGCGGAAGGCGACGGCGGCGAGGATGAACGGTACGCCGAGTCCGAGGCAGAAGACGGTGGTCAGCAGCGCGCCGCGGCCGGCGCTCGCCTGCTCGAAGGCGAGGCTGTTGACGGCTGCGAAGGTCGGGCCCATGCAGGGCGTCCAGCCGACGCCGAACAGGACGCCGAGCACGGGCGCGCCGAGCAGTCCCGCCGTCGGCTTCCTGTGGAAGCGGAACTCGCGCATCGTCAGGCCGGGGATGAGCCCCATGAAGAACAGGCCGAGGACGATCACCAGGGCGCCGAGCACCCGGGAGATCACGTCCTGGTGGGCCTGCAACGTCTGGCCGAAGTACCCGAAGAGCGCGCCGGTCGAGACGAAGACGGCGGTGAAGCCGAGGACGAAGAGGGTGGCCCCGGCGACCATCCGGCCGCGCCGCGCCTCGGCGAGGTCCACCCCGCCGACGCCGGTGACGTACGACAGGTAGCCGGGGACCAGCGGCAGCACGCAGGGCGAGAAGAAGGACACCAGACCGCCGAACAGGGCGATCGGCAGGGCGGCCAGCAGGCCGCCGTTCAGGACCGTGGTGTTGACGCCGATCGGCTCGGCGGCCAGGAGGTACTCGACCACGAGGTCACTTCTCCGCGAGGAGCGGGTCGATCATCGAGCGCAGCTGCTCCTCGTTGAGCGCGACGAGGGCGCGGGCCGCGATCCGGCCCTGCTTGTCGAGGACGATCGTGGAGGGGATGGCCTGCGGGTTCAGCGTGCCCTTGGGGAAGCGGAGCATCAGCTTGCCGTCCGGGTCGTAGAGGCTGGGGTAGGTGATCCCGTACGTCTCCTCGAAGGAGGCCGCGTTCTGCTTGCTGTTGTCGCGGGTGTTGAGGCCGACGAAGGTGACGTCCTTGCCGGCGTCGGCCATCTCCTTCGACACCTTCGCGAAGTACGGGGCCTCGGCGCGGCACGGCGGGCACCAGGAGCCCCAGACGTTGAGGACGACGACCTTGCCCTTGAGGGTGGTCGTGTCGAGCGTCGGGCCGGCGACCGTCTCGCCGTCGAGCTTGGGGGCTTCCTTGCGGTCGGCCGCGGCGACGGTGGCGATGCCGCTGGGGCCCGCCACGTAGTTGCCGCCGGCGGACCCGGAGGGCTTGCCGCCGTCCCCGTCGCCGCACGCCGTCAGGGTCAGGGCGCTCGCGAGGGCCACCGCGGTCAGCAGGGCGGCGCGGCCGCTGGTCGAGCGGCGGCTACTTCGGCGGCGAAGGGCGCGGCTAAGGCTCATGTGAAAAGTTTCGCATGACCGATTTGCGGATCTTCCGCACCCCCCGACGCGAAGTCAATGCGCTGGTCAGGTACGGGAGAGGTACGTGGACCAGCCACCGTCCGGCTGCTTGCCCGGTCCGAGGGCGTGCAGTTTGGCCAGTACGGCGGGGTCCTGGACGTCCAGCCAGTCGGTGAACTGCCGGAAGGATATGAGGCGTACGTCCTTTTTGCCCGCCATGCTCTTGAGGGCCTCCTCGACGGCGTCCATGTAGATGCCGCCGTTCCACTCCTCGAAGTGGTTGCCTATGAAGAGGGGAGCGCGGTTGGTCTCGTAGGCCCGTCGGAAGCCGCCGAGGTAGGTGGCGGTGGCCTGGGAGCGCCAGCCGGGGTAGTTGGCGGGGACGCCCTTCGTCGAGTTCTTCGACTGGTTGGCGAGGATGTTGTAGTCCATCGACAGCACGTCGAAGGAGTGCCCGGGGAAGGGCAGCGACTGGAGCGGCAGGTCCCAGATCCCTTCCTTCTTCACCGGCCAGGTCTGCAGGCCGCCGGGCGAACTGGCGTCGTAGCGCCAGCCCAGATCGCGGGCGACGGGCAGCAGGGTGTCGCGGCCCAGCAGGCAGGGGGTGCGCCCGCCGACCAGTTCCTTGCGGTAGTCGAAGGGCAGCGGTTCGAGATCGACGAAGCCCGTGTTGGTGCGCCAGCCCGTGACGAACGACACGGCCTGGTCGATCTCGGTGCGCCAGTCCTCGGAGGTCCAGCGGGCCACGGAGCCGGGGCCGGCGCAGAAGTGGCCGTTGAAGTGGGTGCCGATCTCGTGCCCGTCGAGCCAGGCCTGGCGGACGTGGCCGAGGGTGGCGCGGATGTTCTCGTCCTTGAGGTAGCCGATGTCGGAGGCCCCGACGGGGTTGCGCGGCGGCTTGTAGAGGTGCTTCTTCGACTCGGGCAGCAGATAGAGGCCGGAGAGGAAGAAGGTCATGGTCGCGTCGTGGTCGCGGGCGAGCTTGAGGAAGCGCGGGAACAGGCCGTTGCCGACCTCGCCCGCCCCGTCCCAACTGAAGACGACGAACTGCGGCGGCGTCTCGCCCGGCTGGAGTGGCACGGGCGCCGGGGGCTGCCGGGGCTGCCCGCCGGTGTCGGCGGTGGAGCCGTCACCGATCGGCTTGGCGTCGGGTTTCGCGGGGCCCGCGGTGGAGTCCGGCCCCGCGCCGCCCTGTTCGGATCCGCCGCCTCCGCCGCCACAGCCCGCGACACCCATCGCGGCGGCGGCGGCAGCACCGAGTCCGAGCAGTGTCCTTCGACTGAAGTCTCGTACGTCGCTCATGAAATGTCATATAAACGGACAATCCAGGGGCGCCGACACCCCGCCCCGCCCGAGCGCACGGAACTTGAGCGAACCCATCCCCAACCATGGCGTCCTTTTGACCTTCACGGCGCAACCGGACCGCGAGGCGCGGTCGCGGCGGCGCCGGGGTCGTCAGGCAGCGGGGGCGCCGGGGCGGCCGGCGGCGGGTCCGCTCGACCGAGGACGGCGGCGGGCCCGGGCCGGGGGGATCGCACGGCCCCCCGGCCGAGCGGGAATCAGGCCCCGAAGGCCTTCGACTTGCCCTTCACCGGCTTCGCCCCGGCCAACAGGTGGGCCGGAACCAGGTCGCGCGCCGGCTCGCTGTAGCCCACCGACACCAGCCGCTCGCCCTGGTACGTGAACGACGTCAGCGAGGCCAACGTGCACTGCCGGCGCCGCGGGTCGTGCCACAGCCGCCGCTTCTCCGCGAAGCTGCGCACGATCCAGATGGGCAGCTGGTGGCTGACCGCCACCGCCTCGTGCCCGCGCGCGGCGTCCCGCGCCGCCTCGATCGCGCTCATCATCCGCACGACCTGCTCTACGTACGGCTCGCCCCAGGACGGCTTGAACGGGTTCGTCAGGTGCTTCCAGTTGCCCGGCCGGCGCAGCGCGCCGTCGCCGACGCCGAAGGTCTTGCCCTCGAAGACGTTGCCCGCCTCCAACAACCGCCCGTCGGTGGCCAGGTCCAGGCCGTGCGTCTTGGCGATCGGCACGGCCGTCTCCTGCGCCCGCTCCAGCGGGGACGCCACCACGTGGCTGATGTCCCGGTCCTGGAGGTGCTCGGCGACCCGGTCGGCCATCTGCCGGCCGAGCTCGGAGAGGTGGTAGCCGGCCCGGCGGCCGTAGAGGACGCCGTCCGGGTTGTGCACCTCGCCGTGCCGCATGAGGTGGACCACGGTGATGTCGCTCACGCGCCTGCCTCCGGCTTCGCCTCGGCGGCGGCGCGGGCCGCGGCCGGCAGGGCGGCGGCGATGCGCTCGACCGCCCGCTCGTCGTGCGCCGTGGACACGAACCAGGACTCGAACGCCGACGGCGGCAGGTAGACGCCCTGCGCCAGCATCGAGTGGAAGAACCCGTTGAAGCGGAAGCTCTCCTGCTTCTTCGCGTCGTCGTAGGTGCGGACCTCGTCCGCCGTGAAGAACACGGAGAACATGTTGGAGGCCGTCTGCAACCGGTGCGCGACGCCCTCCTTGGTCAGCGCGCCGGTCACCAGACCCTGGATCTCCCGGGAGACCGCGTCGACCTTCTCGTACGCCGCGTCGTCCAGCAGCCGCAGCTGCGCGAGACCGGCGGCCGTGGCGATCGGGTTACCGGACAGCGTGCCCGCCTGGTAGACCGGGCCGGCCGGGGCCAGGTGCCCCATCACGTCGGCGCGCCCGCCGAAGGCCGCCGCCGGGAAGCCGCCGCCCATGACCTTGCCGAAGGTCATCAGGTCGGGCTTGACCCCGTCGACGCCGTACCAACCGGCGCGGGAGGTACGGAATCCCGTCATCACCTCGTCGGAGATGTACAGGGCGCCGTTCTCCCGGCACAGGTCGGCGAGCCCCTGGTTGAAGCCCTCGCCCGGGGTCACGACGCCCATGTTGCCGGGCGCCGCCTCGGTGATCACACAGGCGATCTCGCCGGGGTGCGCGGCGAACGCGGCCCGGACGGCCTCCAGGTCGTTGTAGGGCAGCACGATCGTGTCCCCGGCCTGCGCGCCCGTCACGCCCGGGGTGTCCGGGAGCGCGAAGGTCGCGAGTCCGGAACCGGCGGCGGCCAGCAGGGCGTCGACGTGTCCGTGATAGCAACCGGCGAACTTGACGATCTTGGCGCGGCCGGTGAAACCACGGGCCAGCCGGATCGCCGACATGGTCGCCTCGGTGCCGGACGACACCAGGCGCACCTGCTCGACGGGCTCGATGCGGGCGACGATCTCCTCGCCGAGGGCGACCTCGCCCTCACCGGGCGTGCCGAAGGACGTGCCGCGGGCAACGGCGGCCTGGACGGCCTCGATCACCTGCGGGTGGGAGTGGCCGAGAATCATCGGTCCCCACGAGCAGACCAGGTCGACGTACTCACGCCCGTCGGCATCGGTCAGGTAGGGACCGGTACCGGACACCATGAACCGGGGCGTACCGCCCACGGCACGGAAGGCGCGGACCGGAGAGTTCACGCCGCCGGGGGTCACGAGGGACGCGCGCTCGAAGAGCGTCTGCGAAACTGGGGCTTCATACGGGTACGGGTAGCTCACACCAGCCATGGTCTCAGAGGCCGCGACAGACTTGCGGACGGGCGTTTCACCGCGCCGCCGCGGGGGAGGTCACTGCCATGATGATCAGGCTGCGTGGCGGGGGCCGCGGGGCCGGGGCAGGCAATACCAGTCGGGTGGAGATATGCAACGCGGTGGTGGACCGGGCGAGGGCACGGACGGCCTGGACCCGCAGCGCGCCCGTGATGCCCGCCGCCGAGGCAAGCACCGGCGCCGCGGAGCGGAAGCCGCGGACCCCGTACCGGGCCCCACCCGAGACCCTGACGGCGCCCTCGGCCCGGACGGCCTCCCCCGGGGCCGCGGCATGGGAGTGACCTACAAGTACTTCGGCGCCCCCGACGGCGCGACCGCCGCCCGCGTCCCCGTCACGATGCGGCCGGAGGAACTGGGCGGCGACGAGCTCGGCACCGGCGGCATGTTCACCAAGATCAAGCCGGAGACGGTCGCCGCCATGGTGCTGACCGGCATCGAGGGCATACCCCTCCACAAGGTTCCGCCGCTGGAGCTGGTCGTCCTCCACCCCGACTACGCGGTGGTCAAGCTCCCCATGACGGTCGTCGACCCGCTGCGCGGCGTGGGAGAGGAATCCGTCGGCGCGGCCGCCTTCATCTGGTCCACGGTCCCCGACCGCGGCGGCCCGCGGGACGCGTTCAACGTCTACCAGCTCCTGCACGAGTGGCAGGACTTCTCCCACCGCCTCCACGAGGCGGGCCACCAGCCGTACTGCCTGGTCTGGCCCTGACCGGGCCGACCAGACCGGGCCGACCCGCGCGGAGGGCCGGCCGGGCGCCGGGGTGCGTAGCGTGGGTCCATGGAGACACACGTACGGTTGGAGCCCTGGGCCGCCGGGGACTTCTGGCTGCTGGAGCGCAAGAACGAGCCCGTCATGACCGAGCACCTCGGCGGACCCGAGTCACCGGAGAAGCTCGCCGACCGGCACCGCCGCTACCAGGAACTCGGCGCCGGCGAACCGGCCGCCGGACGGATGTTCCGGGTGGTGCTCACGGACACGGACGAGACCGTCGGCTCGATCGGCTACTGGGAACGGGACTGGCGCGACGAGCCGGTGTACGAGACCGGTTGGGCCGTCCTCCCCGAGTTCCAGGGCCGGGGCCTGGCGGTCGCCGCCCTGGCGGAACTCGTCCGCCACGCCACCGCCCACGGCAACCGCCGCGCCATGCACGCCTTCCCTGGCATCGACCACCCGGCGTCCAACGCGGTCTGCCGGCGCGGCGGGTTCACCTGCCGGGGGGAGGTCGACTTCGAGTACCCGGCCGGCGTTCCGCACCCCAGCAACGACTGGCGCCTGGAGCTGACCCCGACCGCTTCCTGAACCGGCGGGCGGGCGCGCGGGCGCTCCGGCCGCCCGGCCGTTCGACCCGCTCGGCTCCGTGCCCTCCGCCCGCTCGGTTCCGGCCGTTCCGGCGGCGGGCGCGACCGCCGTAATCCGGCGGCGCGGGCCGGGACCGCGATGGCATGCTGACCCCGTGAACGGTCCCGACATTCAGCTCACCCTCGCCCCCGAACTGCGCCTCTTCGCCCCGCCCAGCCGGCGCGCCGAACGCGTACCGACCACCACCGACGGCGCGTCCAGCGTCGGCCACGTCGTCGAGTCGGCGGGCGTCCCCCTGACCGAGGTCGGCCGACTGCTCGTCGACGGCACCGAGGTACCCCTCTCGTACGTCCCCCGCGAGGGGGAGTCCGTCGAGGTGTTCGGCGTGGACCGGCCCCAACGGGTCGCCGGCGCACCGCTGCGCTTCCTGCTCGACGTCCACCTCGGCACCCTCGCCCGCCGGTTGCGGCTGCTCGGCGTCGACGCCGCGTACGAGAACGAGGACATCGGCGACCCCGCCCTCGCCACCCGCTCCGCGGCCGAACAACGCGTCCTGCTCTCCCGCGACCGTGGACTGCTGCGCCGCCGCGAGCTGTTCGCGGGCGCGTACGTCTACAGCGACAACCCCGACGAGCAACTGCGCGACGTCCTGGGTCGGTTCGCCCCCGTGCTCACCCCCTGGACCCGCTGCACCGCCTGCAACGGCCCGCTGAGCGCGGCCGACAAGGACAGCGTCGGCGACCGGCTGGAACACGGCACGCAGCGCTCGTACGACGTCTTCGCCGAGTGCACGGCCTGCGAACGCGTCTACTGGCGCGGCGCGCACCACGCCCGCCTGGAACGCATCGTGGTCGACGCGGTGGCGGAGTTCGGCGGCGGCGCGGGGTAGTACGGGGGCGCGGGGCGGCCCGAGCGCGGGCGACCGGTATCGAAGACGCCGGCCCGGCACCGCGCGCCGCCCGGCACCGCGCGCCCCGCTCGGGGCGCCGCCGCTCAGAACGCGTAGTCGTCGCCCGTGTCCAGGGCCAACACCACGTGGTCGTCGTTGGTGCGGTTGCGGTCGGTCGCCCCGCCGTTCCACCAGGTGTCGATCCGCACCACCACCTCCGACGGCCGCTCCCGCAGGTTCAGCGCCAGCCCGATGTGCCGGCCCCTGCCGTGCTCCGGGAGCGGGCCCGTCTCGCAGACCACCTCGCGCTGTCCGGCCCGCGCACAGCCCCCGGCGAGGTGCTGCACGTCGGCGAGGTCCACCGACAGGCGGACCCGCAGGGTCGCGTTCGCCAGCGCCGAGGGGCCATCGTTCTCCGGGACCATCCACACCCGCAGCTGCCCCTGGGTCAGGGACACCCGCCCGTGGTAGGCCAGATCGGCCTCCGGTCCCGCCCAGGCGCCGGCCTGCCCGGCCCCGCCGAGCACCAGCAGGCTCGCCACCACCACACTCCGTACGGCACCACGACGCACCGCGACCACCTCCTCGCGCGGACGCTAGCCGGCCCGCCCGCCCCCCGATCGGACCATCACACGAACGAGGGCGAGCCCTCCCCCCATTCGCCGGACGACCCCCGCCCCGTCCGCCTGCGTAGGCTTCCGGCCATGCCGATCGCCCGCTCCGCGCTCCTCTTCGTCCTCGCCGCCCTCCTGGAGATCGGCGGCGCCTGGCTCGTCTGGCAGGGCGTGCGCGAACACCGGGGCTGGGCCTGGATCGGCGCCGGCGTGATCGCGCTCGGCCTGTACGGGTTCGTCGCCACCCTCCAGCCCGACGGCGACTTCGCCCGGGTCCTGGCCGCCTACGGCGGGGTCTTCGTCGCGGGGTCCCTGGTCTGGGGCATGGTCGCCGACGGCTACCGGCCCGACCGCTGGGACGTCACGGGCGCCCTCGTCTGCCTCGCCGGCATGGCCATCATCATGTACGCGCCACGCAGTCACTGAGCGGGCGGCCCGACACGCGCCCGCCCGACCTCCCGTCCCGGCCTATGCTGACGGAAATCGCCCGTACGAACGAACGAGGAGCCCCGCCCATGAGCACGGCCACCCGCACCGCCGTTATCACCGGCGCGAGCAGCGGAATCGGCGCGGCCACCGCCCGGCAGCTCGCCGCAGCCGGCTACCACGTCGTCCTCACCGCCCGCCGCAAGGACCGCATCGAGGCCCTCGCCGCCGAGCTCACCGCCGCGGGCCACGAGGCCACCCCCCACGCCCTCGACGTCACCGACCGGGGCGCCGTCGACGCCTTCGCCGTCTCCTTGGAGCGCTTCCCCTCCGTCGACGTCCTCGTCAACAACGCCGGCGGCGCCCTCGGCGCCGAGCCCGTCGCCACCGGTGACCCCGCGGACTGGCGCACGATGTACGAGGTCAACGTCATCGGCACGCTCCACGTGACCCAGGCCCTGCTCCCGGCCCTCACCGCCTCGGGTGACGGCACGGTCGTCGTCCTCTCCTCCACCGCGGGCCACTCCACCTACGAGGGCGGCGCGGGCTACGTCGCCGCCAAGAACGGCGCCCGCGTCATCGCCGAGACCCTGCGCCTGGAGATCGTCGGCCAGCCGGTCCGCGTCATCGAGATCGCGCCCGGCATGGTCAAGACCGACGAGTTCGCCACCACCCGCTTCCGCGGCGACACCGAGAAGGCCGCCAAGGTCTACGCGGGCGTGGCCGAGCCCCTGTCCGCCGACGACGTGGCCGACACCATCACCTGGGCGGTGACCCGCCCCAGCCACGTCAACATCGACCTCCTGGTCGTCCGCCCCCGCGCCCAGGCCTCGAACACGAAGGTCCACCGCGAGCTGTAACCCCTCGGGGCCGACCCGGTCCGGCCGCGCCGGTCAGACCAACCCGGCCGACTTCAGGTGCCGCACGAGGGCCGCCGGCTCCAGCCCGGCGGCCCTCGCCGCGTCCAAGGCACACCGGAGGTCGGCCGCC
Source organism: Streptomyces sp. NPDC048383 (assembly GCF_040651775.1). Taxonomy (NCBI): domain Bacteria; kingdom Bacillati; phylum Actinomycetota; class Actinomycetes; order Kitasatosporales; family Streptomycetaceae; genus Streptomyces; species Streptomyces sp. NPDC048383. Next base: position 7,585 of record NZ_JBEZKS010000034.1, on the reverse strand, counting down.
GGCGTCGGCGTGACGTGCGGCAGCACGATGTCCCCCGCCCGCAGCCGCGGCGTCGGCGGCGTCTGCCCCCAGGTCGTGAAGGCGTGCGTCCAGGTGATCAGCGCCTTGTCCCCGCACGCCTTCGCCGCGAGCCGCACGTCGTCGTTCACGACCCCGTACGTCGGCCGCAGCAGCTCCGGCGCTCTCCCGAAGGGAGCCTCCACCCGCTCACGGGCCCCGCACACCTCGGCGTCCTTCACCGAGCGAGCACGGCGACGAGCACACGGGATCTCCCCATGCCACACACCCCGGTCCAGAACACCTTCGCCGTCGCGGTCCTACTCGGGGTCTCCCTCCGCCGAAAGTGGGCGCGGACGGAGGCAGTTGCACGCCACCGCCTCGGCCGGACCCCGCTCCGGCACCTCCAACGTCACCGTCACGCTCCACCGCACCGTCGTCCGCCGCCACCGGCGCGACTCCCCACCGCTCTGCGGCGCTTCCCCGGCGCCCAGCAGCACCTCCACGTCGGCGTGCGAACCCACGCCGCCCTGCGGGAACGTCACCGAACGGTCGCCCGTCCACCGATCGGTCCGGGTGAACGCGCACGTCACCAGCGCCTTCCCGTCCGCCAACCGGACCACCGGCAGCTCGACCCCGCCGGCCGCCGGCGCGAAGGCTTGCTCCCGGGTCACGATCCGCCAGTTCCCACCGGCCGCCGCGTTGGCCGCCTCGACCACCCCGCTCGTCAACGGACCCGGCACGAAGTCCGCGCTCTCCGTCCGGCCCTCCGGCGCGGTGAAGCTCATCCACTCCGCGTACCGCCCGCACACCTCCCGGTCCGCGTCGGCCCTCGGCGAGAGCGCGGCCTCGCCCCCCGCGCCCCGCACGAAAGCCGCGACCTCACGGGGTCGCACGTCGTAGCCGTGGAGCGCGCCGGCGTTGTCCTCGAACACCCCTGCCTTGCGGGGCGTGTCGTACACCCAGGACAGGACGGCCGCCTTCCACTCCGCTCCCGCCGCCTCCTGGACGAAGTAGTGCACGGCGCGCGCCCGCGGGTTGTCGATCGGCGAATCACCCCGACTCAACGCGACGAACGTACGCGGGTACCCGGGCTGGTCCCGCTCCGCCGGAATCAGGAACTCCGGCCGCCGGAACACCCCCGCCTCCCAGTCGGCCTTCCGTTTGCGCCGCGCCTCGATCACGGCCAGGCTCTCCGCCAGCAGCGGCCCGGTCTCCACCCGGGCGAAGCCGTCGGCGTCCAGCCCCGCGACGGCCGCCCCGCGCGCCGCGACGTACCGGTCGAACACCTGCTGCGCCTGCCACACCCCGATCACCGTCGCCACGGGCGCCACCGAAGGCCGCGCGGCAGCCTTGGCGTCGGCATCCCCGCCCGCACACCCACCGACCCCGAGCACGCATACCGCCACCACCCCGGCCACCACCGCCCGCACCCGCCACCGACCAGCCACGACGACCCACTCCCCCACCCACCGAACGACCGGAACAGCGCATGGAAACACGCCGCCGACCACATCCCGGACGCGCCCGGATCACGATCGGAACAGCGCCGACCGCGCCCCTCCCGGATGACCCGGCGCTCCATTGCCAACCACCCGAAAGGCGAGGGGTTCGGGAACCCCCAGCCGTGCGGGCGGAGTCGGTCAAGGGCGCCTCCATGAAGAACGGAACATTCCGCCACACGTTCGAGTGATGGCTCGCCAAAGCGACCAAGTCGGGCGAACGCGCAACCTACCGTCGGGCGAAAGGAAACAGCCCTCACCCGGGATGGCAGTCCCGGGTGAGGGCCTCACCCACAAGGAAGGGATCAGCTTCCTCATGGCCGACCAGGACCCTAGCGCCTCGCGCTTCATGGATCTCCGAATCCCCGAGTACGCCTACATGTTCGGCTTCCTCCAGGCCGACGGGCACCTCGCCCAAGGTCAAGGACAAAAGGGCAAGCTCATCGCTGAGATCAACGCTCGGGACATCCACATTCTCCGCGAGTTCCAGCGGCTCACGCCCTACTCCAGCTCCATCACCGAACGCACGAGGAGCACGAACTTCTCAGAGCTTCACCATTCGGCGACCTGGACCCTGTGCTCTCTTGAGGCCAGGACCATCATCAACGAACTCGGCATTCCTTACGGCAAGAAGTCCCTGAGCGTCAAACCGCCGCGCACCGACTTCGCCCGCCCCGACTACCTCCGCGGAATCATCGACGCGGACGGGTCCCTCGGCTGGACCGCCCAGGGTTTTCCGTTCCTGTCCCTGACCTCGGCGAGCACGGCCCTGGCGGCCTTCCTCTGCCACTACGGCAAGAAGATCACCGGAACGGGGCGCACCATCTCCCGAAACGCGCGGGACGGCGTCTACAACGTCTGCTACTACAAGGAGACGGCCCAGCAACTGGCCGCGCACCTCTACTACGACGGCTGCCTCGCCCTCGCCCACAAAAGGGCGAACGCCGACGCGATCCAGGCTTGGATCAGGCCCGCCGGGATGCGGGTGGCCCCGCCGCGACGTCCCTGGACCGCCCAGGACGACGCCGTACTCGTCCGCCTCGGTGACGCGGCCGCGGCGGCCACGGCCCTGGACCGCACTGAACAGAGTTGCGTCATGCGCCTGTGGCGGATCCGCAGCGGCCGGGTCGCCGTCGCCCCGCAGTAAGCGAGGGCACGTGCGAGGGGCGCCACCGAAGTGGCGCCCCTCGCACGGTCTGTTCAGCCCTTGATGCAGATGACCTGCTTCAGCTTCGCGACGACCTGGACCAGGTCGGTCTGCTGCTCGATGACCTGGTCGATCGACTTGTAGGCGGCCGGGATCTCGTCCACGACCCCGGAGTCCTTGCGGCACTCCACGCCCTGCGTCTGCTCCACCAGGTCGCGCGCCGAGAACCGCTTCTTCGCCGCCGTACGGCTCATCCGGCGGCCCGCGCCGTGCGAGGCGGAGTTGTAGGACTTCTCGTTGCCGAGGCCCTTCACGATGTACGAGCCCGTCCCCATGGAACCCGGGATGATCCCGTACTCACCGCTGCCGGCGCGGATCGCGCCCTTCCGCGTGACCAGCAGGTCCATGCCGTCGTACCGCTCCTCCGCCACGTAGTTGTGGTGGCAACTGATCTCCTGGTCGAAGGAGACCTTGGCCTTCCGGAACTCCTTCCGGATGACCTCCTTCGAGAGGCTCATCATCACGGCGCGGTTGTACTTCGCGTACTCCTGCGCCCAGAAGAGGTCGTCCCGGTAGGCGCGCATCTCCGGCGTCGCCGCGAGGAACACCGCGAGGTCCCGGTCGACCAGGCCCTGGTTGTGGGAGAGCCCACGGGCAACGTTGATGTGGAAGTCCGCCAACTCGTTGCCGATGTTCCGGGATCCGGAGTGCAACATGATCCACACCGAACCGGAGACATCGATACAAAGTTCCCAGAAGTGGTTGCCTTGCCCCAAACTTCCCATTTGTCGCCCAGCCCGCTCCCGACGGAACTTCACCGCGTCCGCGACGTGGTCGAAGCGCTGCCACAGGTCCCCGAACCCCGCATCGGTGAACCCGTACAGGCGGGTCGGGTCAACGGCCTCGCGGTGCATGCCCGCCCCCACCGGAATCACCTGCTCGATGCGGGACCGCAGTTTCGACAGGTCGCCCGGCAGGTCGTTCGCCGTCAGGGAGGTCTTCACCGCGGACATGCCGCAGCCGATGTCGACGCCCACCGCCGCCGGACAGACCGCGTCCTTCATGGCGATGACCGAGCCGACCGTGGCGCCCTTGCCGTAGTGGACGTCCGGCATGACGGCCAGGCCCTTGATCCACGGGAGGCCGGCGGTGTTGTGGAGTTGGCGCATCGCGCTGTCCTCGACCGACGCCGGATCCGTCCACATGCGGATCGGGACCTTTCCTCCCGAAACCTCTACGTACGACATACGGCGTCAAACCCCCGGAAACCACAGAAAATTAGGAATACGAAAAAAGCGGCGCTCATCACCCCAAAACAGTCAGGGGACCGGCGCCGGCACCAGCGTGTGCGATAGACATTGTGTCCATCCGCGCCCAAGTCGCGGCAACGCATTTTCCCCAGGGAGCCAGGGAGCCAGTGGACGTGGAGCGCAAGACGGTACGTCGGCGGGTCCTCCCGGGCATCGCGATGCTCACCGCGATCGCGGCCGCCGTGACGGGCCTCAGCGGCTGCACCGACGGCAACGGCGGCGGTACGAACGACCCGAAGAACGGCGGCAGCACCGCCGCGCCGGCCCAGCCCGGGAAGTACCGCAGCCTGCCGCAACCGTGCAAGGCCGCCGACGGCAAGCCGCTCAGGGCGATGCTCCCGGCCGCCGACTCCCTCACCACCGAGGCGCGCGAGCGGCTCTACGAGGGGATCGCGGACGCCTCGTACGACGGCGACCGGCACGTCGGCTGCCGCTGGAACTCGCAGGTCCCCGAGGGGACCCTGCTGCTGTCGGTGAACTTCGAGCGGGTGGTCTCGTACGACCGCGCCACCACGAGCGACGACGAGAAGGCGCACGAGGTCTACGTCAGCCGGCTGACGGCGGCCCAGCTGCCGTTCCCCGGCCCGGTCACCACCCCCGGCGGAACCCCGGGCGGAACCCCCGGCGCGAACCCCGGCACGGCGCCGGGCGCCAACCCGGGCGCGAACCCCGCCCCGAACCCCCCGACCACCGCACCGCCCGCCGCCCCCTCGACGGCGCCCTCCGCGCCCCCCGCGAGCGGCCCCGCCGCGCCGTCCGCCTCCGGCTCCGGTGCGCCTTCCGGTTCCCCTGCCGGTTCCCCCTCCGGTTCGCCCTCCCCCAGCGCCCCGCCCGAGCTCGGCTCCCGGGTCCTGGAGGGGCTCGGCGACGAGGCCTACCTCGACGACAAGCTGAGCGCGGCCGGCGCCACCGCCGCCCGGCCACGCACCGTACGGATCGTGTTCCGCACCTCGAACGTGATCGTCACCGTCGAGTACAGCGTCCAGCCGACCGGGCCGGGCACCGTGCCCCCGAGTACGGAAACGCAGGACAAGGCCCGCGTGTTGGCCGAGGCCCTGGTGGAGCGGTTCAGCGACTGACAGCCCCGCCCGCCGGGGGTTGCGCGCGGCCCGCGTGACGGCGCGCACAGCAGGCGGACGCCCGGTCGGGCTACCGTTGCACGGGTCCCGCGCCCGCAACGGGTCCGAAAGTAGACCCTCAACGTCTGAAGGAACCATGCACCGATCAGCCTCGCGCCTCACCCGCGTCCTCGCCTGCGCAGCCGTCCCGGTGATACTCACCGTCGCCGGGTGCTCCTCCGACTCGGGCAAGGACTCGGCGAAGGACTCCGGCAAGAAGTCCGAATCCACCGCGTCGTCCAAGCCGAGCGCGAAGGCGGCGCCCGTGCTGGAGAAGGTGGCGTTCGCGAAGCTGCCCGACCCCTGCAAGACCGTCGCGGCGAAGTCCATCGACACCTACGTCCCCGAGGCGAAGGAGAAGAACGGCACGGCGACCAAGTCGAACGACCTCGCCAGCCGCGCCAGCTGCTCCTGGAACGGCCTCGACACGGACGGCCTGAAGGGCTCGCAGTACCGCTGGCTGTCCATCTCCCTCGTGCGCTACGACTCGCACGCCTCGCTCGGCAGCGGCAACAAGCGCGCCGAGGAGCAGTACAACAAGCAAATCGAGGCGTCGAAGACCACCGAGGGCGCGAACGACGTCAAGGTCGAGCAGGCCGGCGGGGTCGGCGACCAGGCCTCGTCCGTCGTGTACGCGGTCAAGAAGGACGTCGACTTCTCGAACACGACCATCGTGACCCGCACCCAGAACGTCGTGATCACCGTCGACTACAACGGCGCCGCCTACGAGGGCGCCGGCGCCCCGGACAAGAAGAAGCTGCTGGAGAACGCCATCGCGGCGGCCAAGGAGAGCGTGGCGTCGATCGCCACCGCGAACCAGGAGGCGGCGCCTTCGCAGTCCGCCGGCGAGGGCTCCCCGTCGGCCGCACCGTCGGGTTCCGCTTCCGAGTCCGCATCGGCTCCGGCCCAGTAGCACGCCGCTGGGGGGACCTACGGGACCACTGACATCCAGTCACCCGTACGCTGTGCCTGCCGTAGCTCGAACAGGGGAGGGGATCGCGTGTGGCCGCGATGCAGCTGACACGTACGCACCGGATACTCATCGGTGTCGTGGTCGCCGGAGCCCTGGTCATCGCGGGCATCGGTTTTGCGGGTTCGTACTCCGCCGTACGGGCCCTGGCCCTGCAAAAAGGGTTCGGCAGCTTCTCGCTGGTGTTCCCGATCGGCATCGACGCGGGCATCTGCGTCCTGCTGGCGCTGGACCTGCTGCTGACCTGGATGCGGATCCCGTTCCCCCTGCTCCGCCAGACCGCCTGGCTGCTGACCGCGGCGACCATCGCGTTCAACGGCGCGGCGGCCTGGCCGGATCCGCTCGGTGTCGGCATGCACGCCGTGATCCCGATCCTGTTCGTGGTCACGGTCGAGGCCGCCCGGCACGCCGTGGGCCGGATCGCGGACATCACCGCGGACCGGCACATGGAGGGCGTGCGCATCACGCGCTGGCTGCTCTCCCCCATCCCCACGTTCAAGCTGTGGCGCCGGATGAAGCTGTGGGAGCTGCGCTCCTACGAGCAGGCCGTCACCATGGAGCAGGACCGGTTGATCTACCAGGCGCGCCTCCAGGCCCGGTACGGGCGGGCCTGGCGCCGCAAGGCGCCGGTGGAGGCGCTGATGCCGCTGCGGCTGGCCCGGATCGGCGTCCCGTTGTCGCAGACCGCCCCGGAGGGCCTGGCGGCGGCGGGCATCGACCCGGTCCTGCTGCCCCCGGCAACGACGGCTACGGCGACGGAAGCCGCCCCCGCCGCGCAGGTCACCCAGGCCGGCCCCGCCGCCCCGGCCCTGCCGGCGGCGGCCGCCCCCGCACACCCCGAGCAGGGGACGACGGCCGGCCCCACGGTCCCGGACCAGGTGCGGGCACCGGACCAGCCGCAGCCCCAACCCCAGCCGCAGCCCGCGGTCCAGCCCCAGCCCGCCGCCGCGCACACCCCGCCGGCCTTCGCGGTGGACCCGACGGCCATGCCCGCCGCCCACAACAGCGCCTGGTTCGCCGGTCCCGTGGCCCCGGACGCGACCAAGTACAAGGGCGACTACAACCCCCAGCAGGTCGAGACCCCGGCGGCGCAGACCCCCGTACCCCCGGCGGCCCCGGCGGCCCCGGCGGCCCCGGCGGCTCCGGCCGAGCAGTCGCCCGTACCCGCCCCCCGGGACGAGGCCGGCGCGGACCTGGACCAGGAGAAGTTCGAGGAAGCGGCGTACGAGGCGTACCGCGCGTACGTCGAGGAGCGCAACGGGCACCCGAGCGCCAAGCAGGTGGACCAGGCCCTCACGGAGCTGTACGGGCCCATCCACCCGGACAGCGTCTCGTTCATCGACGCGATGATGCCGACGCTGAAGCAGCGCTACCAGCGCGACCTGGAGAACGACTTCATCGCCTGAGCCACCGGACGGACGACCCGCCACCGGACGAACGCGGACGCCCGCCTGGGACGGCGAGGACGACCTGTTCGACGTCAGGTCGCTCGACGATCTCGACCTGCTGCCCAACCTGCGGGAGGTCACTTTCGTGGACGA
>NZ_JBEZKS010000033.1:79966-91739 GCF_040651775.1 Streptomyces sp. NPDC048383 | reverse complement strand
GTCGGCGGCGGCCAGGTCGGGGGCGAGGAAACGATCCGGCCCGGGACCCTGCACCCCGGCCGCGCGCGCCGCGCCGATGGCGGCCCGGCTCGCCGGCGCCGGGGTCAGCCCGTGGCGCAACTCGATGGCCCGGGTGGCCGCGTAGAGCTCGATCGCGATGATCCGGGTCAGGTTGTCGATCGCCGTACGCAGCTTGCGCGCGGCCGACCAGCCCATGGAGACGTGGTCCTCCTGCATGGCGGAGGAGGGGATCGAGTCGGCCGAGGCCGGCACCGCGAGCCGCTTCATCTCACTGACCAGGGCCGCCTGCGTGTACTGGGCGATCATCAGGCCGGAGTCCACGCCGGCGTCGTCCGCGAGGAACGGCGGCAGGCCGTGACTGCGGTTCTTGTCCAGCAGCCGGTCGGTGCGGCGCTCGGCGATGGAGCCGAGGTCGGCGGCGGCGATGGCCAGGAAGTCCAGCACGTACGCGACGGGGGCGCCGTGGAAGTTACCGTTGGACTCCACGCGCCCGTCCGGCAGCACCACCGGGTTGTCGACGGCGGCGGCCAGCTCGCGGGAGGCGACCGTCGCGGCGTGCGCCATGGTGTCCCGGCCCGCGCCGGAGACCTGCGGCGCGCAGCGCACCGAGTAGGCGTCCTGGACGCGCGGGGCGGACTCCTCCTGGAAGTGCCCGGTCAGCCCGGAGCCCTTCAGCACGGCCGCCATGTTGGCGGCCGAGGCGCCCTGGCCGGGGTGCGGGCGGATGGCGTGCAGCTCGGGCTGGAGGACCTTCTCCGTACCGAGCAGCGCCTCCAGGGTGAGGGCGGCGGTGATGTCGGCGGAGGTGTAGAGGGTGCCCAGGTCGGCGAGGGCCATGATCAGCATGCCGAGCATGCCGTCGGTGCCGTTGAGGAGGGCCAGGCCCTCCTTCTCGCGGAGCTCGACGGGCTCGATGCCGGCCTCGGCGAGCAGCTCGCCCGCGGGGCGGACGGTGCCGTCGGGGCCCTCCGCGTCGCCCTCGCCCATGAGCGCGAGCGCGCAGTGGGACAGCGGCGCGAGGTCGCCGGAGCAGCCGAGGGAGCCGTACTCGTGGACGACCGGGGTGATCCCGGCGTTCAGCACGTCCGCCATGGTCTGCGCGACGGAGGGCCGCACGCCCGTGTGCCCGGAGGCCACGGTCTTCAGCCGCAGGAACATCAGGGCGCGCACGACCTCGCGCTCGACGCGCGGGCCCATGCCGGCGGCGTGCGAGCGGACGATGTTGCGCTGGAGCCGGCCGCGCAGCTCGGGGCTGATGTGCCGGGAGGCGAGGGCGCCGAAGCCGGTGGAGACCCCGTAGACGGGCTCGGGCTTGGCGGCCAGCGCGTCGACGATGGCGCGGGCGCGGGCGAGGGCTTCGAGCGCCTCGCCGGACAGCTCGACCCGCGCGTTGCCGCGGGCCACGGCGATGACGTCCTCGGCGGTGGTTCCGGACGTCCCCACCACGACAGTGTGCATATCCATATTCAGCACCCTACGGACTGAATCTCTTCATGTCACCACCCGAGTTCGTCACGATCGGGCAGCGCGACCGCCCCTTACGCGCGCACCCGCCGCGCGCCGCCCTCACCCCCGGCCGCGGAACCGGCGCCGCTCGCCCGGGCCCTCCTGCGCGGCCGCGTCCGCGAGGCGTACGACGGCGGTGTCGCGGCCCGCGACGACCGGATGCGGGGAGCGGGCCGCCTTGGCCTTGTACTGGGCGGCGTCGGCGAGCCGGAACAGCCGCCGGGAGGACTTGACGAGCCCGATGGGGTCCCCGGTGGAGGCGATCCCACAGGCCACGCCCTCCCCGAGTTCGAGCGCGCCGGCCCGCCGGCACACCTCCTCGGTGACGCGGACGACGTCGTCGGCGGGGGGTCCGACGCTGACGAGGCAGAACTCGTCGCCGCCGAGCCGCGCCACGAGGGTGCCGGCGAGCATCGCGCCGCACAGGCTGAGGACGGAGCCGAAGCGTTCCAGCAGCCGGTCGCCCATGGCATGGCCGAGCGTGTCGTTGACCTTCTTGAGCCCGTTCAGGTCGCACACGACCAGGCTCACCACGACCCCTGTCCTCCGGTGTTCCTCCAGCGCCTCGTCGAGGCGCATGTCCACGGAGCGCCGGTTGGCGAGGCCGGTGAGGGGGTCGGTGAAGGCGAGCCGGCGGGCCTCTTCGAGGCGTTCGTTCTGCGCGAGCCCGGCGGCGACGACGGCCGCGAGCACCGTCGCGAACTCCGCGTCGTCCTCGTCGAAGTCGGGCAGCCCCTCGTCCCGGGCGACGTAGAGCTCCCCCCAGGCCCGCCCGCTGAGCACGATCGGCGCGACCACGCAGGTGCCCCGGCCGCGCCGGCGCAGCGCCTCGCCCCGCCGTCCGGGGCGCTCCCCGACGGCGCTCTCGACCCAGGCGTGCGGCCCGCCGCCGCCGACCCAACGCTCGTGGAGGAACTCGGTGATCTCCGGGAAGTCGTGCACGGGGTAGGACTCGTCCTGGGGGAACTCCTCCTCCCCGGCCCGCCGCTCCCCCTCGTTGACCAGGACGCGCAGCCGGCCCCGCTCGCGCTCCCAGGCGGAGATGGCGGCGAAGGAGCCGTCCATCGCCAGGCGCGCGCCTCGCGCGGCCGCCCGGACGCTGTCCCGCGGCGCACAGGCGGCCGCCATGGCCTGCGCGAGCCCCACGACGGCTCTGAGCCGCCCGTCAACTCCCATCACTCCAGATTAGGGAGTTTTGCCCGATTCGGTGACGGTCGGCCCGGCATTCGGCTCCGCCGCCCGCTCCGAACCCGCCCGACCCGCCCGGCGGCGCCCACACCGATCGACGCACCGAACCGACCCGCCCCGCGGCGCGCATACCGATCGAGGCCCGGAACCGTTGCGCCCCGCAGCGCTCACACCGATCGACGCCCGAACCGACCCGGCCCCGCGGCGCGCGCTCCCCTCGGGGCCCCGGACCGACCCGCCCCGCGGCGCGCGCTCCCGCCACGGCCCTCGTTACTGCCCGGGCCAGTTCGGCTTGCGCTTCTCGTTGAACGCCGCCACGCCCTCGGCCCGGTCCCCCGAGAAGGCGACCGTCCGCCAGGCCGCGTCCTCGATCTCCAGCCCCGCCGACAGGTCCATCCCGTGGCCCAGCCGCAGCGCCCGCTTGGCCGCGCGCAGCCCGACCGGGGAGTTCGCCGCCATCCGCGCGGCCAGCGCCAGGGCCTCCGTACGGTCCTCGCCCGCCGGGGCCAGCGCGTCGACCAGGCCCAGGGACAGCGCCTCGGCTGCCTCCACCCGGCGGGCCGTGAAGATCAGCTCGGCGGCCCGCGCCGCCCCCACCCGGCGCGGCAGCAGCTGCGTACCGCCGCCGCCCGGGATGACGCCCACGGAAACCTCGGGGAGACCGACCACGGCCGTCGCGTCGGCAACGATGACGTCGCAGGCCAGCGCCAGCTCGAAGCCGCCGCCGAGCGCGAAGCCGTGCACCGCCGCGACGGTGGGCATCGGCAGCTCCAGGACGCCCCCGTACGCTCCGCGGGTGGTCGGCCGCTGCCGCACCAGCTCGGCGTCGGAGAGGGAGTTGCGCTCCTTGAGGTCGGCGCCGACGCAGAAGGCCCGCTCGTGCGTCGAGGACAGCACCACGACCCGTACGGAGGCGTCGGCGGCCAGCGCCGCGCACGCCGAGCCGATCGAACGCGCCATCTCCGTCGACACGGCGTTCATCGCCTTGGGCCGGTCCAGCACCAGCTCCGCGACCGCGCCGCCGTCGCCGTGGCGCCGCACCGCGACGAACTCCCCGAATCGGACCTCGTCCACAGCCACGCCACCCTCCCGGTTAACGAACGTTACCCGGGGATCTTAGGCTTCCGCCGCGTCAACGACCAGGGCTCCACGACGCCCAGTCCGCGCACGGGCCGCTGCCACATCGGCTGAAGCGCGAACCGGTAGGCGCCGCCGCCCTCCTCCAGCTCCGCCGACTTCTCCGAGCGCGGCGCCGCGCCGGTGCGCCCGAGCTCCTCGGCCATCGCCCCGTCGACGAGGACCGCGTCCTTCGGCGCTATGGAGGTGAGCCGGCTGGCGAGGTTCACCGTGGTCCCGAAGACGTCGCCCATCCGCGTCGTCACCGTGCCGAAGGCGATACCGACCCGCAGCTCGGGCATCTGCGGATCGGCCTCCATCGTCTCGATCAGCCGCAGCGCGATCTCCGCCGCCGTCGCCGCGTCGTCGGCGCAGTACAGCACCTCGTCGCCCAGGGTCTTGATCAACCGGCCGCCGTGCGCCGCCACCAGGTCGGCCGCCGTCGTCTCGAAGGCCTCGACGAGCTCGCCGAGCTCCTCCTCCTCCAGCCGGCGGGTCAGCCGGGTGAACCCGACCAGGTCCGCGAAGCCCACCGCCAGGCGCCGGTCGACCATCTCCTCGTCGTCCGCGACCTGCACGACCCGCCCCGTCGCGGCCGCCAGCTGGCGCCGCCACACGTAGACGAGGAACTCCTCCAGCTCCGGCAGCAACAGCTCGACCAGCGGGTAGGTGACCTCGGTACGGGTCATTCCCGGCTCGGGCGGCTCCGTCAGCCCCTCCAGGAAGGAATCGATCTGCCACTCGGCCAGTCGGGCGGTGGTCTGCCCCGTCGACCGGGCCACCTGCACCGCCATCGGCTCGGACAGCAGTCCCGCCTCCACCAGACCCGCGAGCCGCCGCAGGGCCAGTACGTCGGCCTCGGTCAGCGCCTTGGCCTGGCCGATGTCGGCGAAGCCCATGGCCCGCCAGAAGCGCGAGGCCAGCTCCATCGACACACCGGCGCTACGGGCCGCCTGGAAGGGCGTGTACCGCCGCTCGGCGCCCAGGATCAGCTGCTCCAGCCGGATCGCCAACGGATCGGCCGTCGGCTGCGCCGTGTGGTCGACCTCGTGGAGCGGCGTGTGCTGGTCCCGCCCGATGGGGGTCCCGGGGCCGCTCCCCGAGCCGGCCCCGGACGCGCCGGACGTAGGGTCGTCGACGGTCAAGGGCCGCCTCCTGTCCATTCCGCGCGCACTGCCGAACCGGGTGATCACCGGGAGGACCGGGATCGCCTAAACCATACGGCAGGTGTGCCGTAGCTCACTCCCCCACCGGGGAGCCCCGGATCTGCCCCAGCGCCACGACCGGCCACACCGGCCGAATCGGGCCCCGCCGGCGTTCGCGGCGCGGGGGCCCGGGAGCGGAGCCCCCGGCAACCACCCGCACCCGCCCCCCGGCGCACCAGGGGCAGGCCCCGCCGGGGTCAGCGCACGGACCGCAGGTGCACCACGTCCCCCGCCCCCACCGCCTCCCGCTCGCCCTCGACCGTCCGGATCACCAGCCGCCCGTCCGCGTCCACCGCTTCGGCCGTTCCGGTGAGGGTCCGCCCGCCGGGCAGGTCCGCCCGTACGTGCTTGCCCAGCGTCGCGCAGCCCGCCGCGTACGCCTCCTGGAGCCCGCTGACCCCCGGGTCACCGGCCGCGTCGCGCCAGTTCCCGTACCACTGCTCCAGCGCGCGCAGCACGGTCTTCAGAAGCGGGTCCCGGTCCGTCGCCGACGCCTTGGCCAGCAGCAGCGAACCGGCCGTCGGGACGGGCAGCTCGTCCTCCGTGAGGGTCACGTTGAGGCCGATCCCGATGACCACCCCGTCCGCCACCCGCTCCGCGAGGATGCCGCCGGCCTTGCGCTCCTCGCCGTCCACCCCGACCAGCAGGTCGTTGGGCCACTTGAGCATGGTGTCCACGCCCGCCGCCCGGGACAGCCCGGTCGCGGTGGCCACGCCGGCCAGCAGGGTCAGCCACCCCCAGCGCTCCTGCGGCACGCCCGGGCCCGGCTTGAGGAGGACGGAGAAGAACAGCCCGGACCGGGCCGGCGCCGTCCAGCTGCGGTCGAGGCGTCCGCGCCCGGCCGTCTGCTCCTCGGCGACGAGCACCGCCCCCTCGGGCAGCGAGTCGGCCCGCGCCGCGAGGTCGGTGTTGGTGGACCCGGTGGCGGGGACCACCTCCAGGGAGGTCCACAGGCCTCCCTCGGTCACGAGGGCGCGTCGCAGGGCCGCGGTGTTGAGGGGAGGACGGTCCAGGCTCGACCAGCGTCCCGCGGAAGCTCCGGTTGGAGCATCTGATGGCGTCATGCAAGTCAATGTAGGTGTGTCAAACGCCGCACTGCCGAGCGCCATGCCCGCCGATACGCTACGCACCAGTAGCCAGCAGCAGTCAATCAATTGACCAGGCAGTTGACACCACACAGGGAGCCGCGACCCCGATGTCCCAACCCTCAGAGCCGATCGACATCCACACGACCGCGGGCAAGCTCGCGGATCTGCGGCGCCGCGTCGAGGAGGCCACCCACGCAGGTTCCGAACGCGCCGTGGAGAAGCAGCACGCCAAGGGCAAGCTGACGGCACGCGAGCGGGTGGCACTGCTGCTGGACGAGGGGTCCTTCGTAGAGCTCGACGAGTTCGCCCGGCACCGGTCCACCAACTTCGGGCTGGAGAAGACCCGGCCCTACGGCGACGGCGTCGTCACCGGCTACGGCACGGTGGACGGCCGCCCGGTGGCCGTGTTCTCCCAGGACTTCACCGTGTTCGGCGGCGCCCTCGGCGAGGTCTACGGCCAGAAGATCATGAAGGTCATGGACTTCGCGCTGAAGACCGGCTGCCCGCTCGTCGGCATCAACGACTCCGGCGGCGCCCGCATCCAGGAGGGCGTCAGCGCGCTCGGCATGTACGGCGAGATCTTCCGCCGCAACGTGCACGCCTCCGGCGTGATCCCGCAGATCAGCCTGGTCGTCGGCCCCTGCGCGGGCGGGGCCGTGTACTCCCCCGCCATCACCGACTTCACGGTGATGGTCGATCAGACCTCGCACATGTTCATCACCGGCCCGGACGTCATCAAGACCGTCACCGGCGAGGACGTCGGCTTCGAGGAACTCGGCGGAGCCCGTACGCACAACAGCACGTCCGGCGTCGCCCACCACATGGCGGGCGACGAGAAGGACGCCATCGAGTACGTCAAGTCCCTGCTGGCGTACCTGCCGTCGAACAACCTCTCCGAGCCGCCCGCGTTCCCGGAGGAGGCGGACACCGAGGTCTCCGGGACCGACCTCGAACTCGACACGCTGATCCCGGACAGCGCGAACCAGCCGTACGACATGCACACCGTGATCGAGCACGTGCTCGACGACGCGGAGTTCCTGGAGACGCAGTCGCTGTTCGCGCCGAACATCCTGACCGGCTTCGGCCGCGTCGAGGGGCACCCGGTGGGCATCGTCGCCAACCAGCCGATGCAGTTCGCCGGCTGCCTGGACATCAACGCCTCCGAGAAGGCTGCGCGATTCGTCCGAACGTGCGACGCTTTCAATGTGCCCGTGCTGACGTTCGTGGACGTCCCGGGCTTCCTGCCCGGCACGGACCAGGAGTACAACGGCATCATCCGCCGGGGCGCGAAGCTCATCTACGCCTACGCCGAGGCCACCGTCCCGCTGATCACCGTCATCACCCGCAAGGCCTTCGGCGGCGCGTACGACGTCATGGGCTCCAAGCACCTGGGCGCGGACCTCAACCTGGCCTGGCCGACCGCCCAGATCGCCGTCATGGGCGCCCAGGGCGCGGTGAACATCCTGCACCGGCGGGCCATCGCCGAGGCGGAGCAGGCCGGCACCGCCGACGAGACCCGCGCGCGGCTCATCGCCGAGTACGAGGACGCCCTGCTCAACCCCTACACGGCGGCCGAGCGCGGCTACGTGGACGCGGTGGTCATGCCGTCCGAGACGCGCGCGCAGGTGGTGAAGGGTCTGCGCCAGCTGCGCACCAAGCGGGAGTCCCTGCCCCCGAAGAAGCACGGCAACATCCCCCTGTAAGCCCGCGAGGCAAGCCCCCGAGGAGGACTCTGTGGTGATCAAGGTCGTCAAGGGCAACCCGACCCCCGAGGAGCTGGCCGCCGCACTGGCGGTGGTCCAAGCGCGCGCGGCGGCGCTGGCCTCGGCCCCGTCGGGCGCGCCCCGGGTTCCGGACGAATGGGCCGCGCCGGCCCGGGTGGCCCGCCGCAGGCTGCCGCGGCCGGGACCCCGCGCCTGGGGTCGTACGTACTGGCCCGGCCAGGGCTGAACCCGGGCCCGCGTCCCCCGGGAGCGGGCCCGGCGAAGATGGCGTGGACGCACGCCGGCGCCTGAGTACGCGTACTCAGGCGCCGGCGGCGTACCGGCGTCAGGATCGAAACATGCTCTGGTCAGACCCGAAGGACGAGCCGCCCGAGGACATGCGCGACGCCCAGGCGATGCTCCGGCGCCTGCTCGTGGTCCTCGTCCTCGCGATGGTGGTGGGCGTCTACCTGCTGGGCGTCGCCCCGTTCTAGGCGGCCCGCGGAGCCGCCCTACGATGGCCCCATGACCGCTACCCCACAGCCCGCGCCGCCCACGGGCCCGCGCCGCCCGCTGGTCCTCGCCTCCGCCTCGCCCGCCCGGCTGAACCTGCTGCGCCAGGCCGGGCTCGCCCCGCACGTGATCGTCAGCGGCTTCGACGAGGACACCCTGGACCACGACGAGCCGGCCGCCCTCGCGCTGGCCCTCGCCGAGGCCAAGGCGGCCGTGGTGGCCGCCCTCCCGGAGGCCGCGGGCGCCCTGGTGATCGGCTGCGACTCGGTGCTGGAGCTGGACGGGGAGGCGCTGGGCAAGCCGGCCGACGCGACGGAGGCCACCGCCCGCTGGACGTCCATGCGGGGCCGCTCGGGCGTGCTGCGCACCGGCCACTGCGTGGTCGACACCGCCACCGGCCGTCAGGTCTCGGCGACCGCCTCCACCACGGTCCGCTTCGGCGAGCCCACGGACGCGGAGGTGGCGGCGTACGTGGCGAGCGGGGAACCGCTGCACGTCGCCGGGGCGTTCACCCTGGACGGACTGTCCGCGCCGTTCATCGACGGCATCGACGGCGACCCGGGCAACGTCATCGGCCTGTCGCTGCCGCTGCTGCGCTCCCTGCTGGGCGAACTGGACGTGTCCATCACGGACTTGTGGGCCTGACCTCCCCCACCGGCCCGGGGGGCGTCCTCGGCCGGGCGCCGGGGGCGTCCCCGTCGGTCCTGGCGGTCCCGGCGGTCCCGGCGGTCCCGGCGTAGAGCAGCAGGCACAGCACGAGCAGGCACAGGACCAGCATCAGCGCGCCCCAGACCGGCCAGCCGGCGAGCCCGACGGCGAGCGTGCCGAGCAACGCGTGCAGGACGGCCGCGACGATCAGCAGGACGCGCCCGAAGCGGCCCGGCGACCGGTCCCGTACGGCGGCGACGGCGAGCACGACGGCGCACAGCAGCAGGAACGCGCCGACTCCGGCGCCCATCGCGTAGGTGGCCGTGGACATGAGTTCCGGGTCGCTGCCCGCGATGGACATCGACTGGTTCGCGGTGGTCAGGCCCAGCACCAGGTGGACGAGCACGAGCAGCGCCGCCTCGGCGACGAGCACGACCGCGGCCAGCCCGGCCACGATTCTGCGCAGCACGACGCCCCCATCCCCCACACGTCACGAGCGTGTTCGACGACCTGGAGGCTACTAACGAGTAAACCTGCGGACAAGGGGTCGGGGCGGCTTCGTTACGGAGGCCCTCCGTGACGGCTCTCACGCAAAGAATGCATAGGCCGTTCGTAGGGACTCCACAAAGAATCAACGGGGGCGGCTGACCCGGAGAACAGAGACCTGCGCCGTCCATCAGGGTTACTGTGCAGTCTGGGATCTCCCTGACCTGGGGCGACACAAGGGTTTTCGGACTAGAGCCTGCCTCGAATCACGCTCCGTGTGGGCAAGCTCACCTCCGGGAAAGGGTCGAAAGGCCGTGTCGACTATCCCTAAACTCAGCTTGTTTCAAGGAGGGAGCCATCGTGCGCAAGGTGCTCATCGCCAACCGTGGCGAAATCGCTGTCCGCGTTGCTCGGGCATGCCGGGATGCAGGGATCGCGAGCGTAGCCGTCTACGCCGATCCGGACCGGGATGCCCTGCACGTCCGCGCGGCAGACGAAGCTTTCGCGTTGGGCGGTGACACCCCGGCCGCCAGCTACCTCGACATCGCGAAGGTCCTACAGGCCGCCGCCGATTCCGGGGCCGACGCCATTCACCCCGGCTACGGCTTCCTGTCGGAGAACGCCGAATTCGCGCAGGCCGTCATCGACGCCGGACTCACCTGGATCGGGCCGCCGCCCCAGGCGATCCGCGACCTCGGTGACAAGGTCGCCGCCCGCCACATCGCGCAGCGCGCCGGGGCCCCCCTCGTCGCAGGCACGCCCGACCCGGTCTCGGGGGCCGACGAGGTCGTCGCGTTCGCCGAGCAGCACGGTCTGCCGATCGCCATCAAGGCGGCGTTCGGTGGTGGCGGCCGCGGCCTGAAGGTCGCCCGCACCCTCGAAGAGGTGCCGGAGCTCTACGACTCGGCCGTCCGTGAGGCCGTCGCCGCCTTCGGCCGCGGCGAGTGCTTCGTCGAGCGCTACCTCGACAAGCCGCGTCACGTCGAGACCCAGTGCCTCGCCGACTCCCACGGCAACGTGGTCGTCGTCTCGACCCGTGACTGCTCGCTCCAGCGCCGCCACCAGAAGCTGGTGGAGGAGGCCCCGGCGCCGTTCCTCTCCGAGGCGCAGAACGCCGAGCTGTACGCCGCGTCGAAGGCCATCCTCAAGGAGGCCGGCTACGTCGGCGCCGGCACCGTCGAGTTCCTCGTCTCCGCCGACGGCCTGATCTCCTTCCTGGAGGTCAACACCCGCCTCCAGGTCGAGCACCCGGTCACCGAAGAGGTCGCGGGCATCGACCTGGTCCGCGAGATGTTCCGGATCGCCGACGGCGAGGAGCTCGGCTACGGGGACCCCGTCCTGCGCGGCCACTCCTTCGAGTTCCGCATCAACGGCGAGGACCCGGGTCGCGGCTTCCTCCCGGCGCCGGGCACCGTCACGAGGTTCGACGCGCCGTCCGGCCCCGGTGTGCGCCTCGACGCCGGCGTCGAGTCCGGTTCGGTGATCGGCCCGGCCTGGGACTCCCTCCTCGCCAAGCTGATCGTCACCGGCGCCACCCGCGAGCAGGCCCTCCAGCGCGCCGCCCGCGCGCTCGCCGAGTTCAACGTCGAGGGCATGGCCACGGCCATCCCCTTCCACCGCGCGGTCGTCGCCGACCCGGCGTTCGCCCCGGCGGGCGGCAACCCGTTCACGGTCCACACCCGTTGGATCGAGACCGAGTTCGTCAACGACATCAAGGCGTTCGTCGCTCCCGCCGCGGAGGAGACCGAGGACGAGCCCGGCCGCGAGACGGTCGTCGTCGAGGTCGGCGGCAAGCGCCTGGAGGTCTCGCTGCCCTCCTCGCTGGGCATGACCCTGGCGCGCACGGCCGCCGCGGGCGGGGCGAAGCCCAAGCGCCGCGCCGCGAAGAAGTCGGGCCCGGCCGCCTCCGGTGACACCCTCGCCTCCCCGATGCAGGGCACCATCGTCAAGGTGGCCGTCGAGGAGGGTCAGCAGGTCAACGAGGGAGACCTGGTCGTCGTCCTGGAGGCCATGAAGATGGAGCAGCCGCTGAACGCGCACCGCTCCGGCACCGTCGTCGGGCTGAGCGCCGAGGTCGGCGGCTCCGTCACCTCGGGCGCCACCATCTGCGAGATCAAGGACTGACCTCCGCGACACGCCGCGTACGAAGGCCCCGCCCGGTCCGCCCGGGCGGGGCCTTCGCGCGTGCGGGCACCACGGCACGGCCCGCGTCGGGCCCGACGGTGTTCCGGTACGGGTCGCCCGGCCGCCGCGTACGGGCGGCGGCCGGGCGACCCCACCGGGCGGCGGCGGCGCAGGG
>NZ_JBEZKS010000033.1:0-79956 GCF_040651775.1 Streptomyces sp. NPDC048383 | reverse complement strand
GGCGGGCCCCCGCCCGCCGCCCGCCGCGCGGGCGCTGGCGGTGCGCGCCGGCCCCCCCGCCGGCCGGCGGCGGGGGCGCGCGCCCCCCCCCCCCCGTCCGGTCAGCGTCGGCGCATGTCCGCGACCCTGGCCCGCTCGCCCGGATCGGCCATCGCGGCCGACCGGAGGGCGCCGGGTCCGCCGCGCCGCTGGACCGGGAGCGGGGAATCGCGCCGGGGCCTGCGCCCCTGCATCCCGTCACCGCCCGCCCCGCCGCCGGGGCCTCCGCCGGAGGCCACGGCCGCGCCGGCCACGGTGATCTGGACGCCCTGGTCGGCCAGTGCCTGGAGCTCGGTGCCCGCCCGGTCGTCGTGCGGCGGCGGCTCGTCCGTGACCAGCCGGGTCATCACGTCCGTCGGCACGGTCTGGAACATGGTGTCGGTGCCGAGCTTCGTGTGGTCGGCGAGGACCACCACCTCGGCGGCGGCCTGCACCAGGGCCCGGTCCACGCTCGCGGAGAGCATGTTGGAGGTGGACAGGCCGCGTTCGGCGGTCAGACCACTGCCCGACAGGAAGGCCCGGGAGACCCGCAGCCCCTGGAGGGACTGTTCCGCACCACTGCCCACGAGGGCGTAGTTGGAGCCCCGCAGGGTTCCGCCGGTCATCACCACCTCCACCCGGTTGGCGTGCGCCAACGCCTGGGCGACGAGCAGCGAGTTGGTGACCACGGTCAGACCGGGCACCCGCGCGAGCCGGCGGGCCAGCTCCTGGGTCGTGGTGCCGGCGCCGACGACGATGGCCTCGCCCTCTTCGACGAGTCCGGCCGCCACATCGGCGATGGCCGTCTTCTCGGCCGTGGCGAGATGGGATTTTTGCGGAAAGCCGGATTCCCGCGTGAATCCACCCGGCAATACCGCACCGCCGTGCCGGCGGTCGAGGAGTCCTTCTGCCTCCAATGCCCGCACGTCCCGCCGTACGGTCACTTCGGAGGTCTGGACGACGCGGGCGAGCTCCCGGAGCGATACCGCTCCGTTGGCCCGCACCATTTCGAGGATCAATTGGCGACGTTCTGCAGCGAACACGAAACTGACAGTAACCCGGGTGACCGTCTGCTTTCAGCTCCTTGCACCGGAATACCGAAGTTGTCCGTACGACAGGTCGACAAGTGGTATACGCGGCCGGACGGGACCTCACCCGCCCCGACCGACCCCCGGATCACACCCCGGCGACCACCCCAACCCGCATGTGGGGAGGGGTGGTTGTCGGTTCCTACGCCTCGCCGCCGGCCTTGCGCGTGTGCAACTGGCGGGCGACCTCGGCGATCGAACCGGACAGCGAGGGGTACACGGTGAACGCGTTTGCGATCTGCTCGACCGTCAGGTTGTTGTCGACGGCGATCGAAATCGGGTGGATGAGCTCGCTCGCGCGGGGCGCGACGACCACGCCGCCGACGACGATGCCGGTGCCCGGGCGGCAGAACATCTTCACGAAGCCGTCGCGGATGCCCTGCATCTTCGCGCGCGGGTTGCGCAGCAGGGGGAGCTTCACCACGCGGGCGTCGATCTTCCCGGAGTCGACGTCGGCCTGGGTGTAGCCGACGGTGGCGATCTCCGGGTCGGTGAAGACGTTGGAGGAGACCGTCTTGAGGTTGAGCGGGGTCACCGCGTCACCGAGGAAGTGGTACATCGCGATCCGGCCCTGCATGGCGGCCACGGAGGCCAGCGCGAAGATGCCGGTGACGTCGCCGGCCGCGTACACGCCGGGCGAGGAGGTACGGGAGACCTTGTCGGTCCAGATGTGCCCGGACTCCTTGAGCCGGACCCCGGACTCCTCCAGGTTCATGTCCTTGGTGTTCGGGATCGCGCCGACGGCCATCAGGCAGTGGGTGCCGGTGATGACGCGCCCGTCGGACAGCGTGACCTCGACCCGGTCGCCGACCCGCTTGGCGGACTCGGCGCGCGAGCGCCCGACGACGTTCATCCCGCGGCGACGGAAGACGTCCTCCAGGACGGCGGCCGCGTCCGGGTCCTCGCCCGGCAGCACGCGGTCGCGGGAGGACACCAGGGTCACCCGGGAGCCGAGGGCCTGGTACGCGCCGGCGAACTCGGCGCCGGTGACGCCGGAGCCGACGACGATGAGCTCCTCGGGCAGCTCCTCCAGGTCGTAGACCTGGGTCCAGTTGAGGATCCGCTCCCCGTCGGGCATCGCGTCCGGGATCTCCCGGGGGTGGCCGCCGGTGGCGATCAGGACGGCGTCGGCGGTGAGGATCGTCTCGGTGCCGTCGGCCGCGGTGACGATGACGTCGCGCGTGCCGTCGATGCCCTGCGGCCCGCCGAGCTTGCCGCGACCGCGCAGGACGCGGGCGCCGGCCCGGGTCACGGAGGCGGTGATGTCGTGGGACTGGGCCAGCGCGAGGCGCTTGACGCGCCGGTTCACCTTGCCGAGGTCGACGCCGACGACGCGCGCGGCCTGTTCTATGTGCGGGGTGTCGTCCGCGACGACGATCCCGAGTTCCTCGTACGACGAGTCGAAGGTCGTCATGACCTCGGCGGTCGCGATGAGGGTCTTCGATGGCACGCAGTCGGTGAGCACCGACGCCCCGCCCAGACCGTCGCAGTCGACGACGGTCACCTCCGCGCCGAGCTGGGCCCCCACCAGGGCCGCCTCATACCCGCCGGGTCCGCCGCCGATGATCACGATCCGGGTCACGAAAAGTCCGCCTCACGTCTACCCGGCCGGCTGCCGCCCCGGCCGGTGTTCCGGGGGGTCTCCCCGGGGGATGCATTCCGTGCCCCATTGTCCCGCACGCTCCGCCGTGCTTCGCCCCCGGTCCCGCCATCCGGGCACGCGCGGCGGCCGGGCCCTCCCGTACTCTCGACCACATGTCGCTCTACGCCGCGTACGCCGGCAACCTCGACCCGCGGCTGATGACGCGCCGCGCTCCCCATTCGCCGCTGCGCGGAACGGGCTGGATCAACGACTGGCGGCTGACCTTCGGTGGCGAGCAGATGGGCTGGGAGGGCGCCCTCGCCACGATCGTCGAAGCCCCCCGCCACCAGGTCTTCGTGGCCCTCTACGACATCGCTCCGCTGGACGAGGACTCCATGGACCGGTGGGAGGGCGTCGGGATGGACATCTACCGCCGGATGCGGGTGCGGGTGCACACGCTCGACGGCGAGGAGGCCGCCTGGGCGTACGTCCTCAACGGGTACGAGGGCGGCCTGCCCTCGGCGCGGTACCTGGGCGAGATCGCCGACGCCGCCGAGTCCGCGGGCGCCCCGCACGACTACGCGATGGAACTGCGCAAGCGCCCCTGCTGAACCCGGACCGGATCCCGGCCCGGCCCCGACCGGATCCCGACCGTCCGGCGGGCCGGGGAGAGCCCGTCCGACCAGGCCCCGCAACGGCTCCCGGGGACGATTCGGCGGAAACGACAAGGCAACGATCCGAACACCGTGAGCTGCGCCATCTACGCGCGTAGGCCGAGAGCGGCTACGCTCGTCCGCGTGAACGCATCTGTTACCGACCCCTTCGCCGCCGCCGACGCCGCCGCCACCCGCCTGCGCGAGCTGACCGGCGTCGATTCCCACGATGTCGCCCTCGTCATGGGCTCCGGCTGGGCCCCCGCCGCGGAGGCCCTGGGCGCCCCCGAGGCCGAGTTCCTCGTCACCGAGCTGCCCGGCTTCCCGCCCGCCGCGGTCGAGGGCCACGGCGGCAAGATCCGCTCGTACAAGATCGGCGAGAAGCGCGCCCTGGTCTTCCTCGGCCGGACCCACTACTACGAGGGCCGCGGCGTCGCCGCCGTCGCCCACGGCGTGCGCACCGCCGTCGCCGCCGGCTGCAAGACCATCGTCCTGACCAACGGCTGCGGCGGCCTGCGCGAGGGCATGAAGCCCGGCCAGCCCGTCCTGATCAGCGACCACCTCAACCTGACGGCCACCTCGCCGATCGTCGGGGCGAACTTCGTCGACCTCACCGACCTGTACTCGCCGCGCCTGCGCGCGATGTGCAAGGAGATCGACGCGAGCCTGGAGGAGGGCGTCTACGTCCAGTTCCCCGGCCCGCACTACGAGACCCCGGCCGAGATCAACATGATCCGCGTGATGGGCGCCGACCTGGTCGGCATGTCCACCGTGCTGGAGGCCATCGCCGCCCGTGAGGCCGGCGCCGAGGTGCTCGGCATCTCCCTGGTCACCAACCTGGCCGCCGGCCTGTCCGGCGAGCCGCTGAACCACGAAGAGGTCCTCCAGGCCGGCCGCGACTCCGCTGCCCGCATGGGCACGCTGCTGACGCAGGTCCTCGCCCGCATCTGATCGACGTACGAGAGGTAAGGCGGAAGCAGTGCAGGAACAGGTACAGGACGACCTGATCACCCGGGCCCGGGCCTGGCTGGCGGAGGACCCGGACCCGCAGACCGCGGCCGAACTCGCCGCGATCATCGAGGCGGGCGACACCGCCGAACTCGCGGACCGGTTCGCCGGCACGCTCCAGTTCGGCACCGCCGGCCTGCGCGGCGAGATCGGGGCCGGTCCGATGCGGATGAACCGCAGCGTGGTCATCCGGGCCGCGGCGGGCCTCGCGGCCCACCTGCTGGCCCAGGGGCACGCCGGCGGCCTCGTCGTCGTCGGTTACGACGCCCGCTACAAGTCGGCGGACTTCGCCCGCGACACCGCGGCCGTCATGACCGGCGCCGGGCTCCGCGCGGCCGTCCTGCCCCGCCCGCTGCCCACGCCCGTCCTCGCGTTCGCCATACGGCACCTGGGCGCCGTCGCCGGCGTCGAGGTGACCGCGAGCCACAACCCGCCCCGGGACAACGGCTACAAGGTGTACCTCGGCGACGGCGCGCAGATCGTCTCCCCGGTCGACGCCGAGATCGCGGCGGAGATCGACCGGATCGACACGCTGGCCTCCGTGCCCCGCCCGGATTCGGGCTGGCAGGACCTCGGCGAGGAGGTCCTGGAGGCCTACCTGGCCCGTACGGACGCCGTCCTGACCCCCGGCTCCCCCCGGGGCGTGCGGACCGTCTACACGGCCATGCACGGCGTCGGGAAGGACGTCGTCATGGCGGCCTTCGCCCGGCACGGCTTCCCGGAGCCGGTCCTGGTCGCCGAACAGGCCGAGCCGGACCCGGCCTTCCCGACGGTCGCCTTCCCCAACCCGGAGGAGCCGGGCGCGATGGACCTGTCCTTCGCGAAGGCCGCCGAGGTCCGCCCCGACATCGTCATCGCCAACGACCCGGACGCGGACCGCTGCGCGGTGGCCGTACCGGACGCGTCGGCCGCCTCCGGCTGGCGCATGCTGCGCGGCGACGAGGTCGGCGCGCTGCTGGCGGCCCACCTGGTCGCCAAGGGCGTCAGCGGCGTCTTCGCCGAGTCGATCGTCTCCTCCTCCCTGCTGGGGCGGATCGCGGAGGCCGCGGGCGTGGGCTACGAGGAGACCCTGACGGGCTTCAAGTGGATCTCCCGCGTCGAGGGCCTGCGCTACGGCTACGAGGAGGCCCTCGGCTACTGCGTGGACCCCGAGGGCGTCCGCGACAAGGACGGCGTCACCGCCGCCCTGCTGGTGGCGGAGCTGGCCTCCGAACTCAAGGAGCGGGGCCGCGGCCTGACCGACCTGCTGGACGACCTGGCGCTGGCCCACGGCCTGCACGCCACCGACCAGCTGTCGGTCCGCGTCTCGGACCTCTCGGTGATCGCCGACGCGATGGCCGCGCTGCGCGCGGAGCCCCCGGTCTCCCTCGCGGGCCTGCGGGTCGTCTCGGCCGAGGACCTCGCGGTCGGTTCGGCGGCGCTGCCGCCCACGGACGGCCTGCGCTACCACCTCGACGGCGCCCACAAGGCCCGGGTGATCGTCCGCCCGTCCGGTACGGAGCCGAAGCTGAAGTGCTACCTGGAGGTCGTGGTCCCGGTCGCGGACGCCGACGACCTCGTCCCGGCCCGCACCCGCGGCCAGGGCATCCTGGACGCGATCAAGAAGGACCTTTCGGCAGCCGCCGGGATCTGACCCGCGCCACCCGACGGCCCCCCGAGCTCCGGCCCGGGGGGCCGTCGCCTTCCCGGGGGACCGCCGCCCGGCCGTGCCTCAGGAGGGCGTCGGGCGGACCAGTTCGCCCAGCGTCGGCACCGACTCCGGACGGGAGCGGACGGCTTCCGTGCACTCCCACGCCCGCGGCGGGTCCGCGTCCGGCCCGCCCAGCACCACCGGGCCCGGCCCGGCCGAGATCGCGTCGCTGCCGGCCAGGGTGCACACGACCTGCGACAGCGCCACCGGCGGCAGGTCCTCGGGCCGCCGGCTGAGCCGGACCGTCCCCGCCGGATCGCCGGCCCGCGGCGGGGCGGCCGTCAGCCCACCGGTGACGCCGGTGGTGAAGCCGGCGCCGCGCTCCTCCGCCGAGGTCCGTTCCAACTGCTCCAGCAGCGCCTGCGCGACGAGCACCTCGGCGTCCTTGGCCGGCCTCTTCTCGGGCACCGGGACGATCCGCTCCACGCCCACCAGCTGCGATCCGCAGACCAGTTCCACCGTGGCCCGGAACCCCTGCACCCCGCTCTGCCCGGCCGGCCGTTCCGGGGTGTCGCAGGACACCCGCGAGGGGGCCGGCCCCACGTCCACCGGCACGGTCGTCGCCCGGATCCCGCACGCCGAGGTCCCGCACAGCAACGCCGCCGCCACGACCTTCGGCAGCGCCCTACGCGTCCACGTCATCCGTGCTCACCTTCCCCACGTCCCCCGGCAGCCGCAGGGTGAAGACGGCCCCGCCGTCCGCCCCGTTCTCGGCCGTGATGTCACCGCCGTGGATGTGCGCGTTCTCCCTCGCGATCGACAGGCCCAGACCGCTGCCGTCCGACTTCGGCCGGGACGCGCTCGCCTTGTAGAACCGGTCGAAGACGTGCGGCAGGACGTCCTCGGGGATGCCCGGCCCGTTGTCCCGGATGGTCACCACCAGCCAGTCGGCGTCGGCCGTCTCCACCGACACCCGCACCGGGGAACCGCCGTGCTTGAGCGCGTTGCCGATCAGGTTCGCCAGGATCACGTCCAGGCGCCGCGGATCCAGCCGCCACGCGATCCCCCGCCCGGCGTCGAGTTCCACCGCGTCCAGCCACGCCCGCGCGTCGATGCACGCGGTGACCTGGTCGGCGACGTTCACGTCGTCCAGCACCAGGCGCGCCGTCCCCGCGTCGAAGCGGGTGACCTCCATCAGGTTCTCCACCAGCACGTTCAACCGGCGCGTCTCGCTCACCACCAGCCCCACCGCGGGCGCGATCATCGGATCGAGGTCGTCGACCTCTTCCTCCAGCACCTCGGCCACCGCGGTCAAAGCCGTCAGCGGCGTGCGCAGTTCGTGGGACATGTCGGCGACGAAGCGGCGGCTGGCCTCCTCGCGCGCGCTCATGTCGGCGACCTTCTTCTCCAGCGCCTCGGCCGTCTTGTTGAAGGTGTGGGAGAGGTCGGCGAGTTCGTCCGTGCCCGAGACGTCCAGCCGGTGGTCGAGTTCGCCCTCCCCGAGCCGGCGCGCCGCGTCCCCGAGCCGCTGGATCGGCTTCAGCACGGTCCGCGCCGCCGCCTGCGCCAACAGCGCCGACCCGAGCAGCGCAAGCCCGGTGGCGATGGTCAACGACCAGCCCAGCGCGTTGAGGTCGTCCCGCTCGGTGGCCAGCGACTTGTACATGTAGCCGGTCGGCCCGCCGCCCACGATCCGCGTCCCGCCCACCAGGTACGGATTGCCCTGCGGCTTCGTCCGCTGCCAGTACATGTGGTACTCGGCGTCGTTGGCGGCCGTGGTCTTCTGCCGGTCGTTCACGGCGTGCTGGAGGGACTTCGGTACGTCGTCCAACCCGAAGGTGGCCGCCCCCGCCGCGCCGAACACCTTCCGGCCGTCCTTGCGCTCGTGCACCAGCAGCACGCTGTACCCGGGGCTGCTGCCCGCCATCAACTCGGCGGTGCGCTGCATCTCCTGGGAGGTCGGCTCGGCGGGCAGCCCCGCGGCCCGCAGCTGCATCTCCTGGCGGAAGTCGCCGAGGGCCGCGTCCTGGGTACGGGTGAGCACGGCCTCGCGGTTGAGCCAGTAGGCGATCCCG
Source organism: Streptomyces sp. NPDC048383 (assembly GCF_040651775.1). Taxonomy (NCBI): domain Bacteria; kingdom Bacillati; phylum Actinomycetota; class Actinomycetes; order Kitasatosporales; family Streptomycetaceae; genus Streptomyces; species Streptomyces sp. NPDC048383. The sequence continues at coordinate 71,902 of NZ_JBEZKS010000033.1, read as the reverse complement.
GAGGCGGAGACGGCGGCCGTCAGCGCGACCAGGCAGAACACGACCAGGAGCCGCAGCCGCAGGCTGGTCCAACGCCTGCCCGCGAACAGGCCTCGGATCACTGCGGCGAGTCCAACCGGTAGCCGACGCCCCGGACGGTACGGATCAGGGTGGGTGAGGACGGCACTTCCTCGACCTTGGCGCGCAGCCGCTGCACGCAGGCGTCGACGAGCCGCGAGTCACCGAGGTAGTCGTGCTCCCAGACCAGCCGCAACAGCTGCTGGCGCGACAGCGCCTGACCGGGCCGGCGGCTGAGTTCGAGCAGCAGCCGCAGCTCGGTCGGGGTGAGCTGGAGGTCCTCGCCGTTCTTCGTCACCGTCATCGCGGACCGGTCGATGACCAGGGACCCGAAGACGGCGGAGTCGCTCGCCTCGCGTTCGCCCCGGCGCAGCACGGCCCGGATCCGGGCGTCGAGCACCCGGCCCTGGACGGGCTTGACGACGTAGTCGTCGGCTCCCGACTCCAGGCCCACGACGACATCGATGTCGTCGCTGCGCGCGGTCAACAGGATGATCGGCAGCTGGTCGGTGCGGCGGATCCGCCGGCACACCTCGAAGCCGTCGATCCCGGGCAGCATCACGTCCAGCACGATCAGGTCCGGCCGTTGCTCGCGCAACAGCTTCAGGCCGTCCTCGCCCGTCGCCGCGGTGGCCACACGGTGGCCCTGGCGTGACAGGGAGAGTTCGAGGGCCGTGCGGATGGCGTCGTCGTCCTCGATCAGCAACAGGAAAGGCACGCCCTCATTCTGTCCCATCGGCCGTCGGGACTTCGACCGTCCGGCGCCCCGGATCCGGCCACGGTTGGCTGTGACAGGCCTGTGACAGTCGAAGGACACCCCGGTTATGTGCGGCGGGCAGGCTTCTGTCATCGCAACACGGACCGAAGCAGACTCCACGACGGGGGGCGCGAGATGAACACGCTGCACAGCACCACGACCAGCGCGGTTGTCACGCGGCTGCACGATGTGAACCGCCGGGCGGGTGTCCGTACGACGCCGGTCGCCCGTCCGCGGCCGGTGCACGTCACAGCCATTGACGCGAACCAGTACCAGACGGTTCCCGCACCGCGTACTCCTTCCGCCACCTCGGAGGCCGAGTTCACGGCGTACGTCCAGGAGCGCCGCTCGGCCCTCTTCGCCACCGCCTTCCACCTCACCGGTGACCGGCACGAGGCCGAGGACCTGTTGCAGAGCGCGCTGTTCTCCACGTACCGCGCCTGGGACCGGATCAGCGACAAGGCGGCCGTCGGCGGTTACCTGCGGCGGACGATGACGAACCTGCACATCAGCGCGTGGCGTCGGCGCAAGCTCAACGAGTACCCGACCGAGGAACTGCCGGAGACGGCCTCCGACACGGACGCGATGCGGGGTACGGAACTGCGCGCGGTGCTGTGGCAGGCGCTGACCCGGATCCCGGAGCCGCAGCGCACGATGCTGGTGCTGCGCTACTACGAGGGCCGCACCGACCCGGAGATCGCCGAGATCCTGGGCATCAGCGTCGGCACCGTGAAGTCGAGCATCTGGCGCTCGCTGCGCCGGCTGCGGGACGACGAGGCGCTGAGCTTCGGACGTGACGAGGCGGAGTCCTTCGGGGAGCTCGTCGCGTAACGAGGACCATGGGCCCAGGGGGCCGTCCTACGGGGGTGGGACGGGGGCTTGCGGGGGGAGAAGAGGCGGGATCAAGCGGCCGGGGGTCCGCGTGATCCCGCCTTTTCGCGTGCCCGGGGCGCGGGCCTGCGGGGTCAGGCCGGGGTGGTCGCGGTGCGGTGCCGGCCGGCCGCGGCGGCGGCCAGTCGGCCGAGGGCCTCGTCGCGGCCGCAGGGGTGGGCGCCGAGGGCGGTGTGCCGGGCGACGATGCCGCGTTCGGCGCGCATCAGGCGCCAGCCGCGGCGCAGCAGGAACGGCAGGGACTTGCGGCCCTCGCGCAGGTCTCGGGCCAGGCGCCGGCGGAAGGTGGTCGAGGGCCGGCCGCGCAGGCAGAGCGCGTCGGCGAGCAGGCCCAGTTCCTGGCAGCGGGCCACGACGTCGGCGGCGAAGATGCCCTCCGCGATGAACAGCGGGGTCCGCGCTATGTCCAGGGTCTCGGTGCCGGTGCGCGAGGACGAGGCGATGGAGTACTCCGGCACCTGCGTGCGGCCGGTGGAGCAGAGTTGCGCGATGGCGGCGACGGCGGCTTCCGCGTCCCACGACAGCGGGGAGTCCCAGTCGATGTCGGAACTGCCCTCGACCAGCGGGAGGGTCGGGTCCGTCCCCTCCTTGTAGAAGTCGTCCAGGCGCAGGACGGGCAGCCCGGAACGGGCCGCGAGCGAGGACTTTCCGGATCCCGAGGGACCGGTCAGCAGCACGACGCGCGTGGGGAGGGGAGATGAACAGCTCACGGGACACCAGTGTGGGGCATGACCGGCCGTATCGGCACACCCGTGACGGTGCCTGCGACGGGCCTCACACGGGGCGCGGACCGTCGGTTGGAATCGGGGAAGCCGGCTCGACTACCCTGTGTGCGCACGCGACTACGACCACAGGCGGGAACCCATGGCACGTCACGCAGCTCCCACCCCTCCCAAGCGCCTCCGCGCCGCCGGGCTGACCCTGTCCATGGCCGGTGCGGCCCTGGCGATGGCGGCGGGCGGGGCCCAGGCCGGTGAACTCTCCGTCCCCGCGGCGCTGGCGGGGGTGGCCGACCCGATCACGAACCTGAAGGTGAACCCGCTCGCGAACACCGGCGTGGACCCCCTCGACAACGGGGTCGCCACGCAGGTCGCGGACTTCCCGTCCGTCGGCACGGGCATGGTGACGGGCACCCTGACGCGGGGGCCGTCGGTCGGCGAACTCCCCACGGCCGCGGTGTCCTCGCTGCTGGGGCCGGTGCTCCCCAAGGGGTAGGGCGCGGCCGCCGGGCGTACGGGAAGGCCCCGACAGCGCGGGGGTCGCTGCCGGGGCCGGTCCATGGGAGGGGTGCCTCTAGTAGGAGGAACCGCCCGCGCCGAGGGAACCCGTCGGGTGCCAGACCGTCTTGGTCTCCAGGAAGGCGGTCATCCGCGCCGTGCCCGGGTCGGCGCTCCAGTCGTCCACAGGCTGTGGACGCACGACGCGCTTGAGGTTGTCGGCGGCCGCGATCTCCAGCTCCTTGGCGAGGGCCGCGTCGGCGCCCGCCAGGTCGATCGCGTTGACGTCCTGGTGGGACGCCAGGTGCGGGCCCATCTCGGCGGCCTTGCCGGACAGGAGGTTGACCACGCCGCCCGGCAGGTCGGAGGTGGCCAGCACCTCGCCCAGGGACAGCGCGGGCAGCGGGGACTTCTCCGAGGTGATCACGACGGCGGTGTTGCCCGTCGCGATCACGGGGGCGATCACCGAGACCAGGCCCAGGAAGGACGAGTCCTGCGGGGCCACCACGGTGACGACGCCGGTGGGCTCCGGGGTGGAGAGGTTGAAGAACGGGCCCGCGACCGGGTTGGCCCCGCCCACGATCTGGCCGATCTTGTCGGTCCAGCCGGCGTACCAGACCCAGCGGTCGATGGCCGCGTCCACGACGGCGGCGGCCTTCGACTTGGACAGGCCCTCCGCCTCGCCGACCTCGCGGACGAACTGCTCGCGGCGGCCCTCCAGCATCTCGGCGACGCGGTAAAGGACCTGCCCGCGGTTGTAGGCGGTCGCGCCCGACCAGCCGCCGAAGGCCTTGCGGGCGGCGACGACCGCGTCACGGGCGTCCTTGCGGGAGGACAGCGGGGCGTTGGCCAGCCACTTGCCCTTCGAGTCCGTCACTTCGTACACCCGGCCGCTCTCGGAGCGGGGGAACTTGCCCCCGACGTACAGCTTGTAGGTCTTGAAGACGTTCAAACGGGTCACAGAGGATTCAACCGTTCCCATTAGCGCTCACCCTTCGGGCTCGACGGGGCGAGATAGCCCTCCAGGCCGTGGCGACCGCCTTCGCGGCCGAAGCCCGATTCCTTGTAGCCGCCGAACGGCGAGGTCGGGTCGAACTTGTTGAACGTGTTGGCCCAGACGACGCCCGCGCGGAGCTTGCCCGCGACCGCGAGGATGCGCGAGCCCTTCTCCGTCCAGATGCCGGCGGAGAGGCCGTACTGGCTGTTGTTGGCCTTGGCGACGGCCTCGTCCGGGGTCCGGAAGCTCAGTACGGACAGCACCGGGCCGAAGATCTCGTCGCGGGCCACGGTGTGCGCCTGGGTGACGTTCGTGAAGAGCGTCGGGGCGAACCAGTAACCGGCGGACGGCAGCTCGCACGCCGGGGACCAGCGCTCGGCGCCCTCGGCCTCGCCGGTGTCCGCGAGGGCGGTGATCCGGGCGAGCTGCTCGGCGGAGTTGATCGCGCCGATGTCGGTGTTCTTGTCGAGCGGGTCGCCCAGGCGCAGGGTCGACAGGCGCCGCTTGAGGGAGTCGAGCAGTTCGTCCTGGATCGACTCCTGCACCAGCAGGCGGGAGCCCGCGCAGCAGACCTGGCCCTGGTTGAAGAAGATGCCGTTGACGATGCCCTCGACGGCCTGGTCGATGGGGGCGTCGTCGAAGACGATGTTGGCGCCCTTGCCGCCCAGCTCCAGGGTGACCTTCTTGTCGGTGCCGGCGATCTGGCGGGCGATGGCCTTGCCGACCGCGGTCGAGCCGGTGAAGGCGACCTTGTCGACGTCCGGGTGGGCGACGAGGGCCGCGCCCGCGTCGCCGTGGCCGGTCAGGATGTTGACGACGCCCTTGGGCAGGCCCGCCTGGCGGCAGATGTCCGCGAAGAACAGCGCCGACAGGGGCGTGGTCTCGGCGGGCTTGAGGACGACGGTGTTGCCGGTGGCGAGCGCCGGGGCGATCTTCCAGGCCAGCATCAGCAGCGGGAAGTTCCAGGGGATGATCTGGCCGGCCACGCCGAGCGGACGCGGGTTCGCGCCGTAGCCCGCGTGGTCGAGCTTGTCGGCCCAGCCCGCGTAGTAGAAGAAGTGCGCCGCGACGAGCGGGAGGTCCGCGTCGCGGGTCTCCCTGATCGGCTTGCCGTTGTCCAGGGTCTCCAGGACCGCCAGCTCGCGGCTGCGCTCCTGAATGATCCGGGCGATGCGGAACAGGTACTTGGCGCGCTCGGAACCGGGCAGCGCGGACCACTTCTCGAAGGCCTTGCGGGCGGCCTTCACCGCGCGGTCCACGTCGGCGGCGCCGGCCCGTGCGACCTCGGCGAGCACCTCCTCGGAGGACGGCGAGACGGTCTTGAAGACCTTGCCGTCGGCGGCGTCGGTGAACTCGCCGTCGATGAACAGGCCGTAGGAGGGGGCGATGTCGACGACCGAGCGGGACTCGGGGGCCGGTGCGTACTCGAAAACAGAACCCATGGTGATCAGTCCACCGTCACGTAGTCGGGACCGGAGTAGCGTCCGGTGCTCAGCTTCTGGCGCTGCATGAGCAGGTCGTTCAGCAGGCTGGAGGCGCCGAAACGGAACCAGTGGTTGGACAGCCAGTCCGAACCGACGGTCTCGTTGACCAGGACCAGGAACTTGAGGGCGTCCTTGGTCGTGCGGATGCCACCGGCGGGCTTCACGCCGATCTGGATCCCGGTCTGCGCCTTGAAGTCGCGGACGGCTTCGAGCATGAGGAGCGTGTTGGCGGGGGTGGCGTTGACGCCGACCTTGCCGGTGGACGTCTTGATGAAGTCCGCGCCCGCGAGCATGCCGATCCAGGAGGCGCGGCGGATGTTGTCGTAGGTCGACAGCTCACCCGTCTCGAAGATCACCTTGAGTCGGGCGGCCGTGCCGTCCTCGCGGACGCAGGCCTCCTTGACCGCCTTGATCAGCTCGTACGTGTCCAGGTAGCGGCCGGCGAGGAAGGCGCCGCGGTCGATGACCATGTCGATCTCGTCGGCGCCGGCGGCGACGGCGTCACGGGTGTCGGCGATCTTCACGGGCAGGGCCGCGCGGCCCGCCGGGAAGGCGGTGGCGACGGAGGCGACCTTGACGTCGGCGCCGTTCAGGGCCGCCTTGGCGGTGGCCACCATGTCGGGGTAGACGCAGACCGCGGCGGTCATCGGCGTCGTGCGGTCGGTCGGGTCGGGGTGGACGGCCTTCGTGGACAGCGCCCGGACCTTGCCCGGGGTGTCAGCACCCTCAAGCGTCGTCAGGTCGATCATCGAGATGGCCAGGTCGATGGCGTACGCCTTGGCCGTCGTCTTGATCGAGCGGGTGCCGAGGGAGGCCGCGCGGGCCTCCAGGCCGACTGCGTCTACGCCGGGCAGCCCGTGCAGGAAGCGGCGCAGCGCGCTGTCGGACGTCGTCACGTCAGCGAATGCGGTGAGGGTGGTGGGCATGGTCACCAGGGGAGCATATCTACGCGCGTAGCTGCCTGTCACCCCCCATGGCGCACATATGGGCGTGAGATCCGTCATCGGTGCGGACGGCCGGTCGCGCTCGCGCGCGCGTACGGCACAATCGGCGGCATGACTACGCCCTCCCCCCACGATCCGGTCTACGACGACCGCGTCTACCGCTCCCCCATGGCCGTCGTCAGCGGGGTGCTCATGCTCGCCGTGATCGCGTGGCTGTGCGGGGACGCCGTCGTGCGCGGCGAGGGCGCGACCCGCTGGATCGGACTGGCCGTCGCGCTGTTCGCGGTGCCGCTGACCGTGGCCTTCACCATCCGCCCGGCCGTCTTCGCCAACGACGACCGGATGCGGGTGCGCAACCCGTTCCGCGTCATCGAGCTGCCCTGGGCCGCCGTGGACGCGGTGCGCGCCGGGTACTCGGCGGAGGTCCTGGCCGAGGGCTCGAAGTACCAGCTCTGGTCGGTTCCGGTGTCGCTGCGCGAACGCAAGAAGGCCAGTCGACAGCTCAGCCGGCGCGAGGCGCTGAGCGGCCGGGGGCTGGAGAAGGACGCCGACAAGGCGGCGACGACGCCGGAGCGGGCCGCGGCGGACAAGGTCATCGACGAGCTGCGCGAGCTCGCCGAGCGCGGGGCGGCGCGACCCGGCGCGCAGGGCTCCGTCAAGGTGACGTGGTCCTTCGAGGTCATCGCGCCGGCCGTCGCGGGAGTGGCGCTGCTGATCGTGCTGCTCGTCACGGGCTGAGGCGGAACCACCGCCACCGGGGGGCGCGTCCTCGCGGGTGTGCACCGTCATGAGGGCAGCGGCAGCGCCGCCACCGCCACACAGCTCCCGCTCCGGCCCCGAATCCTGAGCGGGGCCCTGCTGGCCGCGCATCTGGTCCTCGTGGCATGGCTGACCCTGCGTCCGCTGGACGTGCCCTGGGCCGCCGCCGCCAATCTGACCCCGCTGGAGGGGATCAGGGCGGACCTGGCGTACGGGCCGCTGGAGGCCGCCCGGCGGATGGGTGAGGGGCTGGCACTGCTGGCCCCGCTCGGGGTGCTGCTCCCGCTGGCCGGGGGGCGGCTCGCGCCCACGCCGTGGTCCGCGTGGTCCTCGTTGGCGAGGACGGCGGCCGCCGGCGTACTGGTCTCCCTCTCGATCGAGATGCTGCAGACGGCCGTCCCGGGGCAGGTCGTGGACGTGGATTCCGTGCTGCTGAACACCCTCGGCATGGTGCTCGCGCACCTGGCCGTCGTACCGGCCCTGCGGGCCAGGATGCGGCGGTCTCAGGGGCCCACCCCGAGAATTACCAGGGTCGGGCTCGGCCGCTGGACCGAGGTTCTTTCCGCGGTGCCGCGCGAGTATTGAGGCATCGCGCAGGGGATTCCCGGGGCGCGGTCACCCTACGAAGGAGAAAGCCATGAGCGCGATTGCCCGCCCCCGTGACGGACGGATGATCGGTGGCGTCTGCGCCGGTCTCGCGCGACGTTTCGGCATGAAGGCGAAGACGATGCGGATCATCTTCGTGGTCTCGTGCCTGCTGCCCGGCCCGCAGTTCCTGATCTACCTGGCGCTGTGGCTGCTGCTGCCCAACGAGAAGTACGGGACCGCGGGCGGCGCCGCCGGCGCCGCCTGGTAGTCCGGCCGGCCGGTCAGCCGGCCTTGGCCACCTTCTCCAGTTGCTTGTCGGCGACCTCCTGCGGGACGGTCGCCTGCTGTCCGGCGCCGGCGACGTTGAGCGCCATCAGCCGTACGACGGTGTCGCCCTCGCGCACGACGACCAGGTGCACCTGGGCCGAGACCCCGCCGGCGGCCGCGATCGTGGTCCAGCTGACGCTCTCGTCCCCCGCGGTCCGGTACGGGACCGTCTTCACGTCCCGGTAGCTGCCGGTCTGCTTCTCCACCGTGGCGGCGAACCCCGTACCGCAGGCGGCGACGGCGTCGCGCAGGCGGGAGACGAGCCGCTTGGCGTCGCTCTCGGAGTAGGAGCTGACGGAGGCGGACACGGCGAGGCCGACCTGCTTCTGGGAGCCGATGCCCCGGTTCACGGTCTCGCGCGCGGCCGGGTCGGGCTTGTCGCCCATGATGTCGGCCAGCGGCTGGCAGGCCTTCTTGTCGGCCTGCGGCTGTCCGTCGGGGGCGTTGGGATTCTTGCCCTGCGCGGAGATCTGGTAGCCGGGCAGGTCGCCCTGGACGAGGGCGGCCCGCTCCAGCCCGACGGGCGCCGCGGCCCCGGGCGCGGCGGAGCCGGACGCCGAAGCGCCGGGCGCACCCGGCGCGGGGGCGGCGGCGGAGCCCTTGGGGTCCGGGACCTTGCCGGACGCGGGGGAGTCGGCGCTGCTGCATCCGACCGCTGCCAGGAGCAGCGCGGGAAGCAGCGCGATCGTCGTCACCGGCATGGTGGATCGAGCCTTGATGCGCATGACGAAACCTCATACCCCGTACGTCGAGCGGCAGTTACGGGCGATCGTGGCACACCGCGCGGCGCGACGCACACCTCCTCGAAGAGGCGTGCGCCAGCCGTACACACGTGCGCGTCGCGGCAGGTCAGCCGCCGACGGGCAGACCGCCGGCGAGGGCCGGGAGGCCGCCGAGGAGACCGGTGACGGGGGCGGCCGGGTCGGACGACTCGCCCTGGTGGCCCTCCTGCGTCTGGTTGGTGACCGAGCTGGTGGCGCTGGTGACGGCGCCGAGGGCGTCCGTCAGGTTCGCGGCCGGCAGGCCGGCGGCGGAGGCGGTGCCGGCGGCACCCGCGGCGAGGGCGGCACCAATGACAGCGACACCGAGGGACTTGGCAGCAGACTGCTTCATGAAAGATCGTCCTTGCGACGGGGAATTGAGCGGCTCCGCAAACTAGTCACTTGAAACCCCCGACCGCAAACATCATCACATACGAGAAAGCGCCCGGGAATTGCTCCTCCCGGGCGCTTTCAGTACGTCATGCCGTGGCCTAGGCCGATACGGAACCGCTGGTCGAAGCCGTCTGACGGAACAGCCATTCCGACTTCAGCTCCGCGTAACCGGGCTTGATGACCTCGTTGATCATGGCCAGTCGTTCATCGAAAGGAATGAACGCGGACTTCATCGCATTGACGGTGAACCACTGCATGTCGTCGAGCGAATAACCGAAGGTGTCGATCAGGTGCTCGAACTCGCGGCTCATGCTGGTGCCGCTCATCAGCCGGTTGTCGGTGTTCACCGTGAGCCGGAAGTGCAGCTTGCGCAGCAGGCCGATCGGGTGCTCGGCGTACGAGGCGGCCGCGGCCGTCTGCAGGTTCGACGTCGGGCACATCTCCAGGGGGATGCGCTTGTCCCGGACGTACGAGGCCAGCCGGCCCAGGGTGACCGAACCGTCCTCGGCGACCTCGATGTCGTCGATGATCTTCACGCCGTGGCCGAGCCGGTCGGCGCCGCACCACTGCAGGGCCTGCCAGATCGAGGGCAGGCCGAAGGCCTCGCCCGCGTGGATCGTGAAGTGGTTGTTCTCGCGCTTGAGGTACTCGAAGGCGTCGAGGTGGCGGGTGGGAGGGAACCCGGCCTCGGCGCCGGCGATGTCGAAGCCGACCACGCCGTTGTCCCGGTAGCGGTTCGCCAGCTCGGCGATCTCCAGCGCGCGGGCCGCGTGGCGCATCGCGGTGAGCAGGGCGCCGACGCGGATGCGGTGGCCGTTGGCCTTCGCCCGGCGCTCGCCCTCGCGGAAGCCGTCGTTCACGGCCTCGACGACCTCTTCGAGGGTCAGGCCGGCCTCCAGGTGCTGCTCGGGGGCGTAGCGGACCTCGGCGTACACGACGCCGTCCTCGGCCAGGTCCTCGGCGCACTCGGCGGCGACCCGGAAGAGCGCCTCCTTCGTCTGCATGACGGCGCAGGTGTGCGCGAACGTCTCCAGGTAGCGCGGGAGGGAGCCGGAGTCGGCGGCTTCGCGGAACCAGACGCCGAGCTTGTCGGCGTCGGTCTCGGGGAGGCTCTCGTAGCCGACCTCGCGGGCCAGCTCGATGATGGTCCCGGGGCGCAGCCCACCGTCGAGGTGGTCGTGCAGGAGCACCTTCGGGGAGCGGCGGATCTGGTCCGGCGTGGGCAGGGTGGGGGTGTCGCTCGTCATCTGGGCACTCTAGCTCCTACGCGCGTAGAGCGTAGCCCCGGCAACGGTCGCCGATATGTAACAGTGACCGTCCGGACGGGTGGCGTACACCTGGCGGTCTGAGACTGTTCCGCCATGGCACAGCATGCGCCGCCGGCGCGCGGGGCCCGCCTGGGGCGGCCCGCCGGAGCGAACGGTTCGGTTTCCACGGTCAGTGGTGTGGTGCTCCTGCTCCCCGGGGCGTCCAGATTCTCCCCCGGCCCGCTGCGGCCGCTCGCGCGGGCGTTGGCCCGGGCGGGCGGGACGGACGGGCTGGTCGCGCACACCGTCCAGCACGGTTCGGGGCCGCAGGAGGAGGCCGCCGACTGGGCGGCGGACGAGGCCCTGAGACGGTACGGGGACGTCCCGGTGTGCCTGGCCGGGTACGGGGCGGGCGGCCGGACGGCGCTGCGCGCGGGCGGCCACGGGGCCGTCAACACCGTGCTGGCGCTGGCCCCTTGCCTCGGGGACGCGGGCGCGGAGGGCTCCCCCGAACCGGTGAAGCACCTCGCGGGGCGCCAGGTGCTGATCGTGCACGGCACGAACGACGCGCGCAGCGACCCGGAGTCCTCCTTCCTGTTGGCGGCGCGGGCGAAGAAGGCGAACCGTTCCACCTGCCGGTTCGAGGTGCACTCCGATGGGCACGGGCTGCGCGAGCACCAAACAGAAGTGGTCGCCCTCGGGGTGGACTTCGTGCTGGGCGCCATGGTGTCGGGGCGGTACTCGCGGCCGGTCACGGACGCACTGGCGGCGCCGCCGCCGCTGGGTCTGCGGATGCCGCTGGCCTCCGGCTTCGGCCGCTCCTTGCGGGGCTGACCGGGCCCGCCCCGGGCGGTGGCGGGCGCGTAGGGTGAGAAGTGGACTCGGGGCACTCCTCACCGGGAGGCGGCGACGCGTCATGGCCGGACTGGTGCGCAGGAACTTCGACAGCGCCGACGAGACCCGGCCGTTCCGGGACGCCACGGGCCGGCTGGACCTGCTGATGACGAACGGCGGGCCGGTCGGCCGCGCGGTGTTCGAGCCGGGATGGCACTGGACGGAACACGTCGGCCCGCTGGTCGGCACGGACCGTTGCACGGCGGCGCACACGGGGTACGTGGTGAGCGGCCGGATGAAGATCGTGATGGACGACGGGGCGAGCACCGAGTACGGCGCCGGTGACTTCATGGAGGTCGCGCCGGGACACGACGCCTGGGTCGTGGGCGACGAGGCGTGCGTGGTCCTGGACTGGACGGGGTTCGGGGACTACGCGAAGCCGCGGTCGGGCTGACGCGGCGGCCGGCAGGGCCGCCCCGGCGCCGGGTCCCGGGGGTCGCGGGTGAGGAGGTCGGCGGCGTCGTCGAGGGTGCTCCTCAGTAACGCGGCCGTCGGGGCGGTGGCCAGGAGGTGGGCGTGGTGGTGGCCGCCCGTCGGGGCGGTGCGGACCACCATGTCCGGCGGCACCGTGAGCCGCGCCCGGACCACGCCGGGCACGGCGCGGGCCGCCGCGAGGCGGGGGCCCGCCTCGGCCAGTCTGCGGCCGGGCGGGAAGTCCACGTAGCGCAGGCCCGCGTGGGCCTCCCGGGGGCGGCGCGGCGGCTCCGGGAGGCCGAGGCCGGCGGCGAGCGCGAGGGCGAGGACGTCGGTGCCGTGCGCGAGGCGCAGCAGCTGGGTCAGTTCCTCGGAGCCGGGTCGGGCGTGTGCCTCGACCAGGCGGGGGCCGCGCGGGGTGAGCACGACCTCCGTGTGGGAGGGGCCGTCGTGATGGCCGGTGAGGTCCAGGACGCCGCGCACGAGGGCCCGTACGGCCTCGGCGGTGGCCCGGTCGAGGGCGACGGGCAGGTCGTGGCCGGCGGCGGTGAGGCCGGCGCCGGGGCCCGGGAGCCGGCGGGTCCAGCCGAGGACGCGGTGCCGGCCCCCGCGGGAGAGCGCCTCCACCGCGAGTTCGGGGCCTTCCAGGTACTCCTCGACCAGCAGGTCGGTGATCTCCGGGTAGTGCGGGGCGGCGGCCTCCGCGGCGGCGGCGTCGCCGACGAGGCGTACGCCCTCCCCGTCGGCGCCCGCGCGGGGCTTGATGACGCAGGGGTATCCGATGAGGGTGGTGAGGAACGGGATCAGCGCGGCCCGGCCGCAGCGGGCGAAGGAGACCGGCCGGGCGGGGTGCAGGGCGTTGGAGCGGGCGCGGAGGGCGGCCTTGTCCATGAGGGCGGTGACGGCGGTGGTGGGGGTCCCCGGCAGGCCGAGGGCCTCGTTGGCGCGGGCGGCGGCCAGGGTCGCGGCGGGGCCGAAGCCGAAGACGCGGGCCCGGCCGGCGCGGACCTCCGCCAGTCGGCCGACCTCCGCGACGAGGCGGGGGTGGTCGCGCCAGTCCGTCCGTACCCGCCGCTCCGCCCCCTCACGGTCGGATGGCACCGACGGATCCGGCGCGACCACCACGGTGCGCGCGCCCGCGCGGCGGGCGGCGGCAACCTCGGCGGGACGCGGGCTGAGCAGGACGGCCAAGGGTTGGTGCCGTTGGTCGGTCGGTCCTTGCCGCATCCCGCGCTCCCCCCGTCACGCCGTGCCCCCACTGTGCCGGTTCGGCATATGCCGGAAGCGGCCGCGCACGCGTCGAGTTGCCGCCTTGCGGGAACACGAGGGGTTTATAAACGGTCACATGCAGGGACGAATACGCATATGCCAGCCGCTACCGACGGAGACGACGGGGTCGATGAGGTCGATGGGGTGAACGGGACCGAGGGCCTCCCCGGGGGGCGAGGGCAGCACGCGGACCACCGGGACCACGGGGGCGAGCTGACGCCCGCCGCGCGGCGGCTGTACGCGTACGCCGTCGAGCGCCGCGCCTTCACGGCGGCGGAGGCCGGCGCGGCGCTGGGCGCCCGGGCCGGCGCGGCGATCACCGAGCTGGCGGCGGCGCAGCTGCTCCAGCGGGCCCCGGGCGAGGGGCCGGAGCGGTGGAGCGCGGTGGCGCCCCGGGCGGCGGCGGCCCGGGTCCTGGCCCCGCTGGCGCTGCGCGTACGGGAGACCCATGACGAGATGGACCGGCTGCGCGGGCGGCTGGAGTCGCTGGTGCCGGCGTACGAGGCGGGGGCGGCGTACCGGGAGCTGAGCGGCTCGGGACATCTGGAACTCGTGACGGACCTGGGCGCGGTGCGCGGGCTGATCACCGAGCTGGTGGCGGGGTGCGAGCGGGAGCTGTTGACCTCACAGCCGGGCGGGGGGCGGCCGTTGGAGACGCTGGAGGACGCGGTCGGGCGGGACGAGTCGCTGCTGACGCGCGGGGTGCGGATGCGCACGATCTACCAGCACACGGCCCGCTACTCGCGGCCGACGGCGGCGTACGTGGAGCGGGTGACGGCGCTGGGCGCGCAGGTGCGCACGCTCGGCGACGGGCTGATGCGGATGCTGATCTTCGACCAGCACACGGGGTTGATGGCGGTGCCGGACCGCAGCGGGGCGGCGCTGGTGGTGCGGGAGCCGAACGTCGTGCACTTCATGACGGCGGCCTTCGAGCGGTCCTGGTTGGGGGCCGAGCCGTTCCCGACGACGGTGAGCCCGGACGCGGCGCGGTCGATCTCGGACGAGCTGCGGCAGACGATCGTGCGGCTGCTGTCGGAGGGGCTGGAGGACAAGGTGATCGCGCGCCGCCTCGGCATGTCGGAGCGGACCTGTCAGCGACACATCGCGGAGATCATGCGGGCCGTGGGCGCCAAGTCCCGCTTCCAGGCAGGGTACTTGCTCTCCCCGACGGCGGGGCCGCGGCCGTAGGCCGTGCCGGTCGGACCGGCGGGCCGGTCAGGGCAGGGGTTCCGGTTCCGCGATCAGGCGGCCGCGGCGGGACAGCAGGAAGCGCTTGAACTCCGCGACCGGCGGGGTGTCGGGGTGCCCGTCGAGCCAGGCGACGCCGATCTCCCGCACCGCGCGCGGGGCCGTGACCGTCAGCTCGACCACGCCCGGCCGGGGCACCGCCGGCGGGGGCAGCAGGGCCACGCCGAGGCCGGCCGCGACGAGGCCGCGCAGGGTTTCGGCCTCCTCGCCCTCGAAGGCCACCTTGGGGACGAAGCCGGCCTCCGCGCACAGGTCGTCGGTGATGCGGCGCAGGCCGTAGCCCGCCTCCAGGGTGACGAAGGTTTCCTCGGCGGCCTCGGCGAGCCGGACCCGCTTGCGCCCGGCGAGGCGGTGGTCGTCCGGCACGACCAGGCGCAGCCGCTGCTCGTCGAGCCGGCGGGCCACCAGGTCGGGGGCGTCGGGCAGCGGCGAGGTCAGGCAGAGGTCCAACTCACCGGCCCGGAGCTTCTCCAGCATGGCCTCGCCGTAGTTCTGCACGAGGGAGAACCGCACCCGGGGGTGGTCGGCCCGGAAGGCCCGGATCAGGCCCGGCACGGTCTCGGGTCCCAGGGTGTGCAGGAACCCGAACGCGACCTTCCCGAAGGCCGGGTCGGCGTCCTGCTGTACGGATTCGGCGGCGCGCGCGATCCCTTCGAGGGCCTGCTCGGCGGAGGCGAGGAAGGTCCGACCGGCCGTGGTGAGGGCGACGGTACGGCCCTTGCGGGCGAACAGCGTGACGCCCAGATCCTGTTCGAGGCGGACCATGGCGCGCGACAGGGTGGACTGCGGAACGCCCAGTTCGTGCGCGGCGCGCGTGACGTGCTCGTGCCGGGCGACGGCGACGAAATGGGCGAGCCGGGGGGCCAGCTGGCGTGTCACGGCCATGTCTTCTTCGTAACGGTTCATTGACATCCGCCGCCCTGAGCTGTGGTGATGCGTGAGTGGATCGATTATGGCGAATCTGTGCATTGGACGCATGAAAAAGGCGGGCCTACGGTCGTCGTATGCCTCCCGCTCATACCGGGGCACCCGTCACCTCGGGTGCCTCCACCCTGTCGTCCCCGCTCCCGCCCGCTCCCGGCACCTCCGCCGACGCCACGGACGGGCCCCTCTCCCCCGGCCGCCCCGGCTACCGCCGGATGAGCCTGGCGCTCTTCGCCGCGGGACTGGCGACCTTCGCCCTCCTCTACTCCACCCAGGCCCTGCTGCCCGCGATCTCCGGCGGGTTGGGCGTGACGGCGGGTCAGGCCAGCTGGACGGTGTCCGCGGCCACCGGCGCCCTCGCCCTGTTCGTCCTGCCGCTCAGCGCGCTGTCCGAGCGGTTCGGCCGGACCCGGATGATGACCTGGTCGATGGTGCTCGCCGTCGGCGTCGGCCTGCTGGTGCCGTTCGCGCCGAACCTGGAGTGGCTGGTGGTGCTCCGCGCGGTGCAGGGCGCCGCGATCGCCGGCATCCCGGCCTCCGCGATGGCCTACCTGGCGGAGGAGGTCCGGCCCAAGGCGCTGGTCGGCGCGATCGGCCTGTTCGTGGCGGGCAACTCCATCGGCGGGATGAGCGGGCGCATCGTGACCGGCTGGGCGGCGCAGCTGTGGGGATGGCGGGTCGGGCTGTTGAGCGTCGCCCTGATGGCGCTGGCCTGCGCGGTGGCCTTCCTGATGCTGCTGCCCCGGGCCCGGTTCTTCCGGCCGGCGTCGCTGAACCCGCGCGCGGTGGGACGTACCGTCACCGGGCACCTGCGCGATCCGCTGCTGCTGCGGCTGTACGGGATCGGCGCGCTGTTCATGACCGTCTTCGGCGCGGTCTACACGGTGATCGGCTTCCGGTTGGTGGACGCGCCGTTCTCGCTGGGTCAGGGCGTCGTCGGATCGGTGTTCCTGGTCTACCTGGTCGGTACGGTCTCCTCGGCGGCCGCCGGGAAGCTGGTCGCCCGCACCGGGCGGCGCGGCGCGCTGTACCTGGCCGTCACGACGACGGCCCTGGGCCTGCTGCTGTCGCTGGCCGACTCGTTGGCCGCGATCCTGGTGGGTCTGGTGCTGATCACGGCGGGCTTCTTCGCCGGCCACGCGGTGGCCTCCGCGGCGGTGAGCCGGACGGCGCGGACGGGCCGCGCACAGGCCTCCGCGCTCTACCAGTCCGCGTACTACCTGGGCTCCAGCGCGGGCGGCACGTTGGGCGCGCTGGCCTACCACGCCTCGGGGTGGGCGGCCACGGTAGGCATCGCGCTGCTGGCGGTGGTGGGCGTCGCCTCGATCACCCTGTACGGGTCCCACGCGGCCCGCGTCGAGCGGCGGATCCCGCTGTCGGCGGCGACCGCCCGCTGAGACGGGAGGTCCAGGAGGGGCCAGGAGGAGACAAAAGGGGTTCCGGTGCGGTCGGCGCCGGGAAATCCCAGGTCGTTACACAACTTCCCCTGTCCTTGCGCGCACCCGTGCCCCAAGATGCGGTGCAGGACAAGGGGAGGGTGAATGGCCGCGATACGCACGCGTGCGAAGAAACGGGCAGCAGTGGTGTTCGGCGGGGCGTTGGCACTGGCCGCGCCCCTGGTGGTCGCGGGCGGCGGGGCGGCTCAGGCCGCTTCCTGCAACGTGACCACGGGGCCGTACCAGCGGCAGGTGGAACAGTTCCTGGGCAGGCCGGTGGACGGCGTCCAGTCGGCGGCCGACTGCAGTGCCATCCAGTCGTTCCAGGCCGCCCACGGGATAACCCCCACAGCGGGGTACGCGGGGCCTCTGACCTGGCAGACGATGAACACGATGCTGGCCCAGCGGGCGGCCGGGAAGAACCCGAACGCCGACCGCAAGTGCCCGACCAATCTGGGGCGGATCGCCTGCGTCGACCTGACCCGGCAACTGACCTGGATCCAGGACGGCGCGACGCTCAAGTACGGGCCGGTGCCCGTGCGCACCGGCAAGGCCGAGACCCCGACGCGGACCGGCCTGAAGAAGATCTACTACCGCAGCATCAACCACTGGTCGACGCTCTACAACGTCGCGATGCCGTACTCGCAGTTCTTCGACGGCGGGATCGCCTTCCACTCCACGCCCAAGAGCATGTGGAACCCCCCGGGTTCGGGCGGCTGCGTCAACATGACCACCGCCGACGCAAAGGCGTACTGGAGCATGCTGACCAACGGCGAGGACGTGTACGTGTACGGGCGCAAGCCCGGAACCTGATCCACCGGGCCGCTCGCGGCTGCCGTTGTCGGTGCCCTCGGGTAGTTTCCGAAGCATCGGAATCCTTCTGGGGAAACGGCAGCCATGAGCGACCTCGCTACGACACCACCGGAAGCGGACCTCGACGCCGCGATGGACCGCTACCGGGTGGAACTGACCGGATACTGCTACCGGATGCTCGGCTCGGCCTTCGACGCCGAGGACGCCGTGCAGGACACGTACATCCGCGCCTGGCGCGGCTTCGACAAGTTCGAGGGCCGTTCCTCGCTGCGCTCGTGGTTGTACCGGATCGCCACGAACGTCTGCCTGGACCTGCTGAGCGCGGGGAACAAGCGGGCCCGTCCGATGGACCTCACCGCCCCGCAGCACCAGGCCTCCGCCGTGCTCAACGAGCGGTCCGAGGTGACCTGGCTGGAGCCGGTGCCCGACGGCCGGGTGCTGCCGCACACCGCCGACCCGGCGGAGATGGCGCTGGCCAAGGAGTCCGTCCGGCTGGCGTTCGTCGCGGCGCTCCAGCACCTGCCGGCCAAGCAGCGGGCCGTGCTGATCCTGCGCGAGGTGCTGGCCTGGAAGGCCGACGAGGTCGCCCTGCTCCTGGACACCACGGTGGCCTCGGTGAACAGCGCGCTCCAGCGGGCCCGGGCGACGCTGGCCGGTCGCAGGATCCAGGAGAGCGAGGCGGCGGACCCGCTGGACGGGGAGCAGGCGAAGCTGCTGGAGCAGTACCTGTCCGCCTTCGAGGCGTACGACATCTCCCGCCTCACCGCCCTGCTCCACGAGGACGCGGTGCTGTCGATGCCGCCGTTCGACCTGTGGCTCCAGGGGCACGCGGACATCGCGGCGTGGCACCTGGGCCAGGGCATCGGCTGCAAGGGCTCCCGCCTGGTCCCGACGACGGCGAACGGCATGCCGGCGTTCGGCCAGTACCGGCCGGACCCCTCGGGCAAGGGGCACACGCCGTGGGCGCTCCAGGTGCTGGAGGTCTCAGGGGGGCGGATCGTCGGGCTGAACGCCTTCCTGGACACCGCCCGGTGGTTCCCGCTGTTCGGGCTCCCCGAGCAGCTCGACGAGACCGACGAGGCGCAGTAGGCCGCGCAGCCGCGGGCCCGCTCCGGTGACGCGGAACGGCCGGTCCCGGGCGGTGAGCCGCAGCCGGGCCAGGGCCTCGACGGCGCCCAGGCCCGGGGCGGTGACGGCCTCGGCGTCGCACACCACCGCGGCCGCGCCGGCCTCGTACAGCAGCTCCAGGCGGGCGCACAGCCCCGCCACGTCCTGCGGGGCCGGTCCGGGGCCGGGCAGGACGAGTCGCATGATCTCCACGCAGGGGTGACTGCCGGGCCCGACCGAACTCATCGCCGCCGGGCGCTCAGGTCACGGCGCGGGGTTCGTCGGCCCCTGCTGTGCGGTGCGTGCGCTCATGGTGTCGCTCATCAAACTGTTGACACCGAGCCCAGCATGGCGAAACGGGACCGGTGGGCGTCCACCGGTCCCGTTCACCCGTACGGGAAGCCGCAGGTCAGGCGATGCGGTCCAGGACGATCGGCGTGGCGGAGGACGCCGTGCCGGCCGGGGCCACGTCGTAGGAGCCCTCCAGGGAGGCGAGGGCGTACTCGAACTTCTCCGGGGTGTCCGTGTGCAGGGTCATCAGGGGCTGGCCCGCGGTGACGGTGTCGCCCGGCTTGGCGTGCAGCTCGATGCCGGCGCCGGCCTGGACCGGGTCCTCCTTGCGGGCGCGGCCCGCGCCCAGCCGCCAGGCGCCGACGCCGACGGCGTACGCGTCGAGGCGGGTCAGGACGCCCGAGGCGGAGGCGGTGACGACGTGCCGCTCACGGGCGACGGGCAGGGCCGCGTCCGGGTCGCCGCCCTGGGCGGAGATCATCCGGCGCCACACGTCCATCGCGGAACCGTCCGCCAGGGCCTTCGCCGGGTCGGCGTCCTTGATCCCGGCCGCGTCGAGCATCTCGCGGGCCAGCGCCAAGGTCAGCTCGACGACGTCGGAGGGGCCGCCGCCGGCGAGGACCTCGACGGACTCGCGGATCTCCAGGGCGTTGCCGGCGGTCAGGCCGAGCGGCGTGGACATGTCGGTGAGCAGGGCGATCGTCTTGACGCCGCTGTCGGTGCCGAGGGCCACCATCGTGGAGGCGAGCTCCCGCGCGTCCTCGATGTTCTTCATGAAGGCGCCGGAGCCGACCTTGACGTCGAGGACGAGCGAGCCCGTGCCCTCGGCGATCTTCTTCGACATGATCGAGGAGGCGATCAGCGGGATGGCCTCGACGGTGCCGGTGACGTCGCGCAGGGCGTAGAGCTTCTTGTCGGCGGGGGCCAGGCCGTCGCCGGCCGCGCAGATGACGGCGCCGGTGGTGTCGAGGACGTTCAGCATCTCCTCGTTGGACAGCAGCGCGCGCCAGCCGGGGATGGACTCCAGCTTGTCCAGGGTGCCGCCGGTGTGGCCCAGGCCGCGGCCCGACAGCTGCGGTACGGCCGCGCCGCAGGCGGCGACGAGCGGGGCGAGCGGGAGGGTGATCTTGTCGCCGACGCCGCCGGTGGAGTGCTTGTCGGCGGTCGGGCGGGAGAGGGAGTCGAAGTTCATCCGCTCGCCGGAGGCGATCATCGCGGCGGTCCAGCGGGCGATCTCGGCCCGGTTCATGCCGTTCAACAGGATGGCCATCGCCAGCGCCGACATCTGCTCGTCGGCGACGACACCGCGCGTGTACGCGTCGATGACCCAGTCGATCTGCTCGGGGCTCAGCTCACCGCGGTCCCGCTTGGTCCGGATGACGGAGATGACGTCCATGAGGTGACTTCCTTCTACGCGCATAGAGATGAGGGGTGGAACGAGGAGGAGAAGCCGACGGCCCTCCGCCCCGGCGGGGGCGGAGGGCCGTCGACACGGCTATCTCAGGTGGTCGGGCCCGAAGGCCTGCGGGAGCATCGCGCTCAGCGGCAGGATCCCGTCCGGGGTCTCGACGAGCAGCTCCGGCCCGCCGAACTCGAACAGCAGCTGGCGGCAGCGCCCGCACGGGACGAGGATCTCGCCCTTGCCGTCCACGCACGTGAAGTGCGTGAGCCGGCCGCCGCCCGTGGCCTGGAGGGAGGAGACCAGGCCGCACTCGGCGCACAGGCCGAGGCCGTAGCTGGCGTTCTCGACGTTGCAGCCGGTCACGACGCGGCCGTCGTCCACCAGGGCCGCGACGCCGACCGGGAAGCCGGAGTAGGGGGCGTACGCACGGGTCATCGCCTCCCGGGCGTACGTCCGCAGGGCTTCCCAGTCCGCCGCGCGGGGCGGGGTCACTTGCCCTGGCCCTTGCGGTACGGCATGCCGTCCGCCTTGGGCATCCGCAGGCGCTGCGCCGACAGGACGAGCACGAAGAGCGTCGTCAGGTACGGGGCGGCGTCCACGAACTGGCTGGGCACCTGGTCGGTGAAGGCGTACCAGAGGTACAGCAGGACCGCGAAGGCGCCGGAGACGCCGGCCTGGACGTACTTCTTCTTGTACAGCTGCCAGGCGAGGAGCAGCGTGAGCAGGATCGCGACCAGCAGCAGCATGGCGTGGACGTTCTCCGCGCCGCCGCGCAGCTTGAGGCTGTCGGTGAAGCCGAAGAGGCCCGCGCCCAGCGCCATGCCGCCCGGCATCCAGTTACCGAAGATCATCGCGGCGAGGCCGATGTAGCCGCGGCCGCCGGTCTGCCCCTCCTGGTAGATGGGGCTGGCGACGATCGACAGGAAGGCGCCGCCGAGGCCGGCGAGGCCGCCCGAGACGATCACGGCGATGTACTTGTACTTGTAGACGTTGACGCCGAGCGACTCGGCGGCGACGGGGTTCTCACCGCAGGAGCGCAGCCGCAGGCCGAAGGTGGTGCGCCACAGCACCCACCAGGTGCCGGGGATCAGCAGCAGCGCGACGACGGTCAGCAGCGACAGTTCGGTGACCAGGCCGCCGATGACGCCCGCGAGGTCGGAGACGAAGAACCAGTGCTTTCCCTGGAGGTCCTTCATCCAGTCGGACAACCCCGGCACGGTGATCTTGTAGATCTCCTCGACGCGCGGCGACTGCTTGGAGGAGCCGCCCTCCGCCTCGGCGAACGTGAAGTTCGACAGGTACTGGGTGAAGCCCAGCGCGAGGATGTTGATGGCCACACCGGAGACGATGTGGTTGACGTTGAAGGTGATCGTGATGATCGCGTGCAGCAGGCCGCCGATGGCGCCGCCGGCGATGCCGACGAGGACACCGGTCCAAGGACCCCACTGGTAGCCGGCCCAGGCGCCGAACCAGGTGCCGAGGATCATCATGCCTTCGAGGCCGATGTTGACGACGCCCGCGCGCTCGGCCCACAGACCACCGAGGCCGGCGAGGCCGATCGGGACCGCGAGGGAGAGGGCGCCGGAGACCTGGCCGACCGAGGTCAGGTCGTCGGCCCCGCTGATCAGGCGGACCAGGGAGACCAGCGCGAGCCCGCCCGCGATGATCAGCATGATCCAGGGGAGGGTGAGCTTCTTGCGGCCGCCCGGCTTCTTCGGGGCGGCGGATTTCGCGGAAACGGTGCTGGTGCTCACGCCGCGACCTCCTTGTCGGTCTTGATGGCGTGGCCCGCGGCCAGTTCCGCGCCGACCTTCTGCTGCTGGCGGCGGATTCCGTAGCGGCGGACGAGTTCGTACGAGACCACGACCGCGATCACGATCAGGCCCTTCATGATCGTGCCGATCTCCTTCGCGTACCCCTCGGTGTCGAGCGAGGCCGAGGCCTTGTCGATGAAGGCCATCAGGAACGCGGCGAAGAGGATGCCGACCGGGCTGTTGCGGCCGAGCAGCGCGATGGTGATGCCGGTGAAGCCGACGCCCACCGGGAAGGACAGGTTGTACGTGTGCGTCTCGCCCAGCAGCTGCGGCATGCCGGACAGGCCGGCGACCGCGCCCGAGATGAGCATCGAGGTGATGATCATCTTCTTGGCGTCCACGCCGGAGGCCTGCGCGGCGGACTCGCTGGCGCCGGTGGCGCGCAGGTCGAAGCCGAAGCGGGTGCGGTTGAGGACGAACCAGTAGACGATGCCGAGCGCGAAGGCCACGAACGTGAAGCCGTAGACCTCCAGGCCGTCACCGATCGTCAGGGCCGGGAACCAACCGGACTGGGCGATGTCGCCGGTCGTCAGGTCGTTGGAGCCCTCGGGCTGGACGCCCAGGTTCTTCGGCAGGATCAGCCAGGCGATCAGGCTGGTCGCGATGGCGTTCAGCATGATCGTGGAGACGACCTCGCTGACGCCGCGCTTGGCCTTCAGCACGCCCGCGATGCCGGCCCAGAAGGCACCGGTGAGCATGGCCACGACCACGATCAGCAGGATGTGCAGCGGACCGGGCAGCGCGACGGCGGTGCCGACCACGGCGGAGACCATCGCGGCGAGGCGGTACTGGCCGTCGACGCCGATGTTGAAGAGGTTCATCCGGAAGCCGATGGCCACGGCCAGGGCTGCCAGGTAGTACGTACCGGCCTGGTTCAGGATCAGGACCTGGACGTCCTCGTAGCCGGCGTTCTCCACCATGAGGCGCAGCGGCTCGATCGGGTCGATCCCCGTCGCGGCCAGCACGATCACGGTCAGCAGGAAGGCGCTCAGCAGGGCGAGCACGGGCCCGGCGAAGCCGAGGAGCAGCCGGTCCTTGTCGAATTTCTTCATCGGGCCTCGTCCTCCGGTGCAGCGGTACCCGCGTCGGTACCGGCGGCGGAGTGGTTGTCGGTGGCTTCCAGGTGCCCGGAGGCGGCGCCCGTCATGGCGGTGCCGAGCTCTTCGGGGGTGACGGTCGCGGGGTCGGCGTCCGCGACCAGGCGGCCGCGGTAGATCACGCGCAGGGTGTCGGACAGGCCGATCAGCTCGTCCAGGTCCGCGGAGATCAGCAGGACGGCCAGGCCCTCGCGGCGGGCCTCGCGGATCGCGTCCCAGATCTGCGCCTGCGCACCGACGTCCACACCACGGGTGGGGTGGGCGGCGATGAGGAACTTCGGGTTGTGGCTCATCTCGCGGCCGACGATCAGCTTCTGCTGGTTGCCGCCGGAGAGCGAGGACGCGGTGACGTCGATGCCGGGCGTGCGGACGTCGTACTCGCGCACGATCCGCTCGGTGTCCTTGCGGGCGGCCTTCGGGTCGAGGATGCCGCGCTTGGAGTTCGGCGCCTCGGTGACGTGGCCCAGGATGCGGTTCTCCCACAGCGGGGACTCCAGCAGCAGGCCGTGCCGGTGGCGGTCCTCGGGGATGTAACCGATCCCGCCCACGCGGCGCTTGCGCACCGTGTCCTTGGTGATGTCCCGGCCGTCCAGCGTGATGACGCCGGAGTCGGCGGCGCTCATGCCCATGAGCGACTCGATGAGCTCGGTCTGGCCGTTGCCCTCGACGCCGGCGATCCCGAGGATCTCGCCCTTGTGGATGGTGAAGCTGATGTCGTCCAGCAGGAGGCGTCCCACCGCGGTGTGCTCGCGCAGGGAGGAGTCCTGCGGGTCCGCGCCCGCCATGGTCTCCGGCTCGACGGAGACGACGTCGCCCGCGGCGACGGTCAGGTTCGACACCGTCAGCATCGGGGTGGTCGTCACGGTCGACTCGCGGGTCTCCGGCGAGGGCAGTTCCGCGCCGACCATCAGCTCGGCGAGCTGCTTGGTGGTGGCGGTCTTCGGGTCGGCGGTGCCGACCGTGGTGCCGCGCCGGATGACGGTGATGTCGTCGGCGACCTTCTTGACCTCGCCCAGCTTGTGCGAGATGAAGATGACCGTCAGGCCTTCGGACTTGAGCTCGCGCAGGTTGTCGAAGAGGGCGTCCACCTCCTGCGGCACGAGCACGGCGGTCGGCTCGTCGAGGATGAGGATCCGCGCGCCGCGGTAGAGGACCTTGAGGATCTCCACGCGCTGCCGGTCCGCGACACCGAGGTCCTCGACCAGGGCGTCGGGGCGCACGCCGAGACCGTAGGCCTGCGAGATCTCCAGGATCTTCTTGCGGGCCTTGGAACCGATGCCGTAGAGCTTCTCGCCGCCGAGGACCACGTTCTCCAGGACGGTGAGGTTGTCGGCGAGCATGAAGTGCTGGTGCACCATGCCGATCCCGCGGGCGATGGCGTCGCCGGGGCTGGAGAAGGTGACCTGTTCCCCGTCGATCGCGATGGTTCCCTCGTCCGGCTTCTGCATGCCGTAGAGGATCTTCATCAGCGTCGACTTGCCGGCGCCGTTCTCGCCGATCAGGGCGTGGACGGTGCCCTTGCGAACGGTGATCGCGATGTCCTTGTTGGCGACGACGCCGGGGAAACGCTTGGTGATGCCGTGCAACTCCACGGCGGGGGGCGGGCTGGACGCGTTGATGACGCACTCTCCTTGGCGCGGAAGGAGCTGGAGGCAGGGGAAGACAGGGCGGTCGATCGGCCGGGCGGGTGGGCGGGAGCTGGACGGTATCGCGTCCCCGATGCCTCTACGCGCGTAGCACTGTCGAAAGTGAAAACTTGCGACCAACTGGCCACGAGTGAACACGGAACGTGTCCGACGCGGTGCGGGGCCCGGGAGCGGCGATGACCGCTTCCCGAACCCCGAGCACCACAACGAACTGTCGAGCTGTCAGACGGAACCCTACGGGGCGGTCTTGACGGTGATCTTCTTGGCGATGATGTCGGCCTTGGCCTTCTCCACCGCGGCGATGACGTCGGTCATCTTCTTGTACTCCGGGTTGGAGTCGGCCAGGCCGACGCCGTCCTTGTCCAGGCCGTAGCGGATCTCACCGGTGGTCGGCTTGCCGTCCTTGACCGACTTGATCAGGTCGTAGACGGAGTCGGAGACGTCCTTCGTGACCGAGGTCAGGATGGCGTTCTTGTACTTCGACAGACCGGCCTGGTTGTACTGGTCGGAGTCGACGCCGATGGCCCACTTGCCCTTGGCCGAGGCGGCCTCGATGGCACCGGAGCCGGCCAGGCCCGCGGCGGCGTAGACCACGTCGGCGCCACCGGCGTCGATCTGGCCCTGCGCGGCGGCCTTGCCCAGGTCGGGCTTGGCGAAGCCGTCGAAGTTCGGCGGCTGGGTCAGGTAGGTGGCGAGCACCTTGGCGTTCGGGTTGGTGTCCTTGACGCCCTGCTCGAAGCCCGCCTGGAACTTCTTGATCAGCGGAACCTCGACGCCGCCGATGAAGCCGACCGTACCGGTCTTCGAGACCTTGGCGGCGGCGACGCCGGCCAGGTAGGAGCCCTGCTCCTCGTTGAAGACCAGGTTGGCGACGTTCTTGTCCTGCACCGAGGTGTCGTCGATGATGCCGAACGTGGTGTTCGGGAACTTCGGGGCGACCTTCTTGATGGCCGGACCGTAGGCGAAACCGACGCCGATGACCGGGTTGTTGCCCTTGCGGGCCAGCTCGGTGAGGCGCTGGACCTTGTCGGCCTCGCCCTCGCCGTCCGTGGGCTCCGCCTCGGCGCCCTTGACCTTCAGCTCCTTCTCGGCCTTTTCGAGGCCCGCGAAGGCGGCGTCGTTGAACGACTGGTCGCCGCGGCCACCGATGTCGTACGCGATGGCGGCACTGGCCTCGGAGGAGCCGGAGCTCGACGAGGAGGTGGTGCTGTCCGAGGACTTCTTACCGCCACAGGCGGTGGCCGAGAGGGCCAGCGCCGCGGACGCGATGCCCACGGTGGCGATCCTGGTGATCCGGCGCAAGGGGAGGCTCCTTCAAAACCTGACCGAAGCGCCACGACCGGCGCTGGTTTCGCGGCGATCGTAACGCGCGTAGATGTCAGTTAAAGGCCCGTTCATGAGTCGTTATCGGATCGTCGCGAACCGGACAGTGACCGATCGGTAACTGTTCCGTGTCCCAGCCCTTGCGTACCAAGGGCTGGACACCTCCACCCGATCTCCGGCGGTTGTCGTGGAGACCTCCGCCGGGCGTCGAACGGGACGCCCCCGACGGCCCGGTCCGGCGGCCGGATCGGCCATTGGATCGGGCACCGGATCGACTACCGGGCCGCCCCCGCGCCGGCCCCCGCGCGCAGCCCGTCGAGCAGTGCCGCCGCGGTGAAGAACTCCACGCCGACGCCGATCGCGGACTCGTCCACGTCGAAGTCGCCCCGGTGCAGGTCCCGCTTGGTGGGGTCACCGGGCGTGCGGGTGCCGAGGCGGGCCATCGCGCCGGGGACGTGCTCCAGGTACCAGGAGAAGTCCTCGCCGCCCAGGCTCTGCTCGGTGTCCTCGACGGCGTCGGCGCCGCGGCGGACCGCCATGGCCTCGCGCAGCAGCTCGGTGACCGCCGGGTCGTTGACCACCGGCGGGACCCCGCGGACGTGGTTGATCTCGAACTTGGCCCCGTGCATGGTCGCGACCTCGTCGATCGCCGCGTGGATCATGTCGGGTGCCTCGTGCCAGGCGCCCAGGTCCAGGCAGCGCACGGTTCCGGACAGCTCCGCGTGCATCGGGATGACGTTGCAGGCGTGCCCGGCCTCGATCCGGCCCCAGGTGACCGACATCCCCGAGCGCGCGTCCATCCGGCGGGTGAGCAGCGCCGGTACGTCGACGGCCACCCGGGCGGCGGCGGTCACCAGGTCGGTGGTCAGGTGGGGGCGGGCGGTGTGCCCGCCGGCGCCGGAGAGGCTGACCTCCAGGCGGTCGCAGGCCGAGGTGATCGGGCCGGGGCGCAGCCCGATCCGGCCGGCGTCGACGCGGGGGTCGCAGTGCACCGCGATGATCTTGCCGACGCCGTCCAGCACGCCGGACTCGATGGCGTCGCTCGCCCCGCCCGGCAGTACCTCCTCGGCGGGCTGGAACAGCAGGCGCACGGGCCGGGGCAGCAGCCCCTGCCGATCGAGCTCGGCGAGCACGAGGCCGGCGCCGAGGACGACCGTGGTGTGGACGTCGTGGCCGCAGGCGTGGGCGCGGTCGGGGACGGTGGAGCGGTACGCGACCTGCGTCTTGGCGTCCGGAATGGGCAGGGCGTCGATGTCCGCGCGCAGGGCCAGCACGGGCCGTACGCCGTCCCACTCCCCCACGTCACAGATCAGGCCGGTGCCGGACTTCAGCACGCGCGGGTGCAGGCCGGCCTGCTCCAGCCGGGCCTTGATCGCGGCCGTGGTGCGGAACTCCTGGTGTCCTAGCTCGGGATGCATGTGCACATCCCGTCGGAAGGCGATCAGTTCGGCACGCAGGTGGTCCGGAAGCTTGCCGGGCAGCTCGGGCCGGTCGGGCGTGCCGGGCAGGGCGGTCTGGGACTCGCGGGACATCAACTGGTTCACCCGTTGAAGGGTAGGCCCACGAACGGGTCAACTGGCCGGAGATCACAAAAAGTTCATGCCGTCAGGGGAAAGAATCCCCGCCTCTGGACGCATGATCGGATGCGACCGGGGGTAAACTCGCGCGCTCATCGGGCCGCGGGGGCGGCCTGCGCGGGCAGTCTGCGCACATCGCGGGCGGTGTCGGTGACTCCGGCCAGGAAGCTGCGGGCCCTCGGCGAGGCGGCTCCGGTGAGCCAGGCCGGATCGAGGGGGCACACGGCGACGGTGACCCCGGTGCCGGCCAGGGCGTACGGCAGCGTGTGGACGACCGTGGACGGGAAGCTGACGACGGTTCGGCCGATCGGGCCCCGCCGGGCGATCAGTTCCAGCGGCAGGTCGGGCCGGACGATCTCCAGCCCGCTCGCCTCGCTCAGCGCGCGCAGCTTCTCCGGGGACTCCCTGCGGTGCGCGAAGTAGCGGGTCACGCCGTGCTCGCGGGTCAGGGCGCGGACCGCCTCCAGGTAGCGGTCCGGGTCGACGACGCCGGTCTCCACCAGCGAGGTGCCGACCAGGTCGGTGCCCCGGGTCAGCCGCGGCGGCCCGAAGCGGGAGCGGGTCCAGGCGAAGTCGTTGACCCGCAGCTCCATGCCGGGCAGGGCCTCGACGGGCATGGACGTGAACACCTCCACCCGGCGGCGCGTCCCCGGGGTGAGCCGGCGGCGGGCCGTACCGGAGACCGGGGCGTACACGAGCTCGCGCGCCCGGGCGGCGGGGCCGCCGGTGGCGCGGTGCCAGCGGCGCAGTCGTTCGCCCCGGCCGAGCTGGGCGACGAACTCCATGGTGGCGGTGCCGTCGTCCACGACGACGAGTTCGGCGGCCCGGGCCGGCGCCAGCAGGAGCTGCACGAAGCGGGAGAACGGGTCGCCGACGACGATCCGTTCGGCGCCGCGCACGGCGGCGGTGAGCGAGGCCAGCGCCTTCAGGGGGGCGCCGGAGCCGCCGCGGGCCTCCTGCCAGTGGACGTCGTACCCCTCGTCGCGGGCGATCGAGGCGACGCGGCGCAGCTGGCCCCGGGACATGGGGTCGGTGGGTGGCAGCACCACGATCCGCGGCGCGGCGACGGCGGGGGTCGGCGCGCCGGCGCGCCGGTCGCGCTGGGGCGGTACGCCGTCGAGCAGGGGGCCGGCGCCGTTCGGGCGGGCGCCGGCGGGGGCGGCGTCGCGGGCGTACGCCCACTCCAGCACGTTCAGGAGCTGGACGGGGCTCTCGACGAAAGCCAGGGTGGGGGCGGCTGAGGCAGACACCACGTACTCCTCGTCAGGGGGCGGGGCCGGGGCGGGCGTCAGACGGCTGTCGGGACCGGGGCCTGGACGCGGCGGAGCTTCTTCATCGGGCCGAGTTCGGACGCGTAGACCCGCTTGACGCCGTCGCCGAGGGCGGTCTCGATGGTGCGGATGTCACGGACGAGGCGGGTAAGGCCGCCGGGTTCGACGGAGGCGGCCTGGTCGGAGCCCCACATCGCGCGGTCCAGCGTGATGTGCCGTTCGACGAAGGCGGCGCCGAGGGCGACGGCGGCCAGGGTGGTCTGCAGGCCGGTCTCGTGGCCGGAGTAGCCGATGGGCACGTTCGGGTACTCCTCCTGGAGGGTGTTGATGACCCGCAGGTTGAGCTCCTCGGCCTTGGCCGGGTAGGTCGAAGTGGCGTGGCAGAGCAGGATGTTGGCGCTGCCGAGCACCTCGACGGCGTGCCGGATCTGCTGCGGGGAGGACATCCCGGTGGACAGGACCACGGTGCGGCCGGTCGCCCGCAGGGTGCGCAGGAGTTCGTCGTCGGTCAGGCAGGCGGAGGCCACCTTGTGGGCGGGCGGGTCGAACTTCTCCAGGAAGGCGACGGCCTCGGTGTCCCAGGGGGAGGCGAACCAGTCGATGCCGCGCTGGGCGCAGTGCGCGTCGATGGCGAGGTAGTCGGCCTCGCCGAACTCGACGCGGTGGCGGTAGTCGATGTACGTCATCCGACCCCAGGGGGTGTCGCGTTCGATGTCCCACTGGTCGCGCGGGGTGCAGATCTCCGGGGTGCGCTTTTGGAACTTGACGGCGTCGCAGCCGGCTTCGGCGGCGGCGTCGATCAGGGCGAAGGCGTTGCCGAGGTCGCCGTTGTGGTTGATGCCGATCTCGCCGACGACGTAGACGGGGCGGCCGGGGCCGGCGGTGCGCGAACCGAGGCTGCGCAGGCGGGAGTCGGGGGTGACGGTCATGGCAGGGGGTGTCCTTCGTTCGATGCGGGCCGGGACCGGCGCTGCGGGCGCCGCGGGGGCGGGGTCGAAGAGCGGGGCGAGGAGGCGGGCGCGGGCGAGGTCGTGGGGGTCGTCGATCTCCAGGACCCGCGCCGGGTCGGTGGCGACGGGCAGGGTCCGCCCGAAGAAGCGGTGCCGGGCGGCCCGGAGGCCGGGTACGGACATGGCGTAGGCGGCGCCGGTCTCCAGCATTTCCGCGGGGCGGTCCTGGCGGCGGGGCCGGTACGCGGCGTCGTGGTTGACCCCCGTCCCGGAGCCGTCGGGCCCCGGACGCCAGAGGAACCCGTGGAACGGGGCCGCGGTCAGGGCCGAGTCGGCCGCCCCGCGGGCGACGGCGGCGGCCACGGACTCGACGTCCGAGGGCGTCAGGAAGGGGCTGGTGCACTGGACCAGGACCACCACGTCCACGCCCGCGCCGCCGGCCCCTCCCGCGGCGCCCGGAGCCTCCGCGGCCTCCGCGGCCTCCTCGGCCTCGAAGGCGTCGAGGGCGTGCAGGACCGCGGCCTCGCTGCTCGCGGTGTCCCCGGAGAGCGCGGCCGGTCGGCGGATCACCCGGGCCCCGGCGGCGCGGGCGGCGTCGGCGACCGCGTCGGAGTCGGTGGAGACGGCGACGTCGGTGACGGTGGGCGCGGCCAGGCAGGCGCGGACGGCGCGGGCGACGAGCGGTACCCCGCCGACCGGGGCGGTGTTCTTCCCCGGTACCCCCTTGGAGCCGCCCCGGGCCGGGATCACCGCGAGGACCCTCACAGCTCCCCCAACCGGCGGATGGCGGGGGCGACGCGCTGGACGCCGTGCCGGTAGGCACCGCGGGCGCCCTCGCGCAGCCGGGCGCGCAGCCAACGGCGCGGCCCGGACCCGGCGACCGACTGGCGGGCGGCCCCGGGCAACGGGGTCCCGTCGACGTCGAGGTGGTGGCGGGCCAGGATGCCGGGCAGGTACCCGGGCGCGGTGGCGGCGGTGTAGTACGGGGCGACGGCGGGGAGCCGGTCGCGGGAGAGCAGTTCGGCGAGCCGGGCCCGGGCGACGGCGTGCGCGTCGGGGGTCCCGCCCGGCGCCGGGGGGGTGCCCGGCGGGTGGGCCGTGACCCCTTGGGCGGCGAGCCAGTACGGGTCGGCCCGAGGCAGCAGGCCCTCGTCGAGGCGGTCCCAGGAGGTCAGGCAGCCGGAGCCGAGGAAGTGGTGGTTGCCGAGCGCCTCGCGGATGCCGAGGTCGGTCAGGACGGCGGTGGGGATGCCCCGGTGCAGGGACTCCAGGGCGGCGGTGGAGGAGACCGTGACCAGCAGGTCGGCGGAGTCCAGCACCTCGCCCATGTTCCCGTACACCAGGCGGCAGTTGGCCGGCAGGCCGCCGGGGAGCCGCTCGGCGAGCCGCTGGTAGGGGTGCTCCTCCAGGTGCGTGGTGTGCTCGCCCGGCTTGCTGCGCAGCTTGATCAGCACCTCGCGGCCCGGGTGGAGCCGGGCGTGCCCGGCGGCCCGCTCCAGGAGGTACGTACGGTCGGCGCGGCTCTCGGGGACGGAGGGCTGCACGGCGAAGACGACGGTGGGGGCGCGGCCGCCGGTGGGGGCGTACGGGGCGCCGCCGAGGAAGGGCAGGGCGGTCTCGGTGACGGCGCTCGGGTCGGCGCCGACGCCCTCGTACACGGCGCGGAACCGACCGGCGTCGTGCCGGGAGTTGGCCAGGACGAGGTCGGCGCCGTGCCGCAGCAGCAGTCCGTCGGCGAGCTTCTCGTAGACGACGCCGACGTACCCGGTGACGAGGACGGGCCGGTCGGCCGGGCCCGGCCACAGGGCGCGGACGCCGTGCAGGACGGCCTGGACGGCGCCGCCGACGAGCGCGAGGACGACCACGTCGTACCGTTCGCGCCCGAGGGCGTCGAGGAACTCCGCGCAGGTCACCTCGGTCGGCAGGCCGTCTGCCCCGACGCCGGCCTCGCCGAGTTGGCGCGGTGTGGGGGTGGCCCGGCCGCGCAACAGGTAGCCGGTGACCCGGCGGTGCTCCGGGTCCGGGGCGAGGCGGCGGGCCGTGAGCGCGCCCCATTTCCACCGCGTGTCGGAATCGGCGATGACGGCGACGCGGAGTTCGGTTCGGAAACTGCTGCTGAGTGGCACTGGCACCCGGCAGAAGTTATTCCGCATTTCCGGTGTTCGGCCCAACGAGCGCACAACGGCGGGTTAACAACCCGTCGACGACATGCGAATGCGTGCGGGTTAACGCGCCCGCCGCCCGTCGTTCACATGGAATCCGCGTACGGGCCATGGTGAATGACGGGCCGCCGCCTATTGTCTCGCAGGTGCTCAAGCTCTCTGTCGTCGTGCCGTTCTACAACGTGCGGACATACGCACCGGATGCCCTGAAGAGTCTCGAACTGAACGCCCGTGAGGATTTCGAGTTCCTGCTGGTCGACGACCGTTCCACGGACGGGACGTCCGAGCTGCTGGAACGGGCGGCCGTCGCGCTGCCCGGGGCGGTGCGCCTGAGACGGGACCGCAACGGCGGGTTGGCCTCGGCGCGCAACACCGGTCTGGACGCGGCCCGCGGCGAGTACATCACCTTCCTGGACGGCGACGACTGGCTGGAGCCGGGGCACCTCGCCCGTACCCTGGCCGCCATCGAGGCCCTGAACTGCGACTTCGTCCGTACCGACCATGTGCAGGTGACGGGTCGGACCCGGAGCGTGCAGCGCGTTCCGTACGGGCCGCAGGGCGTGCCGGCCGATCCGCGCGCGGGGATCCTGCCGGTCTCGCGGGCCACCTCGGTGGACTATCCGTACGCCTGGGCCGGGATGTACCACCGGCGGCTGCTGGACCGTGGGTTGCTGCACTTCACCGA
This sequence comes from Streptomyces sp. NPDC048383, assembly GCF_040651775.1. NCBI lineage: Bacteria > Bacillati > Actinomycetota > Actinomycetes > Kitasatosporales > Streptomycetaceae > Streptomyces > Streptomyces sp. NPDC048383. Next base: position 39,157 of record NZ_JBEZKS010000033.1, on the reverse strand, counting down.
CGGACTGCGGACGGCCGAGGACCGGCCGTGGATCTGGCGGCTGCACCGGGAGGCGCGGTCCTTCGCCGCGGTCGGAATGCCCGGGATCTTCTATCGGCGCGGCATTTCCACGTCGTTGACGCAAATCGGCGACGAACGGCAGCTCGATTTCATCCGGGCATTCGATCAGGTCCTGTCGGACACGGCCGCCGATCCGGATTGCGAACTCTTGATCCACAAAGCGGTTCGAACGTATTGCGCGATTATCGCGCACCATGTCGGGTCCATCGAAAGGTTCGAACCGGCCGTGGCCAGAAAACTTCGGTCGATGAGCGCGGACGCGCTCGACCGCATGCCCCGGGCGGTACTGGACCGCACCCTGGCCTCGATGGACGCCGAACGCGCGGCCCTCCTGCGCACACTGCGCCGCCGTGCGCCGTACCGCCGCGGCGGCGCCGCCCGGACCGCGGGAGCCGTCGCGTGAACGGCCGCGGAGTCACCCAGCTCTTCCTCGCCTCGACCCTCTACGGGACGGCCACGCTCGCCGCCGCCCTCGACTCCGGCGCCCTCCCCCCGGCCGGCCGCCGGATCCTGCTGACCAGCAACCACTCCCCCACCCCCGAGATCACCCCGGGCCTGCCCGCCCTGCCCGGCTTCGCCGCGCTGCGGACCCGCTTCGACGAGGTGCTCGACTGGAACGCCGTCATCGCCCCGCAGCACCCCAGCAGCTGGGCGCCGCGCCCCGAGGACGTCCCGCTGTGGGAACGCCAACTGCGCGCCCTGTGGGGGCTCGGCGAGGACCGGGTCGAGCTGATCGTGGAGTCCCTCCAGGTGCCGCCCGCGCAGAGCCTGTGCCGGCTCTTCCCGGGCGCCGCGGTCGAGGTGTACGCGGACGGACTGATGTCCTACGGCCCCACCCGCTTCCGGCTCGACCCGCAGATCGGCATGCGGGTGCGGCGCGTCCTGCACCTGGACCTCGTACCGGGCCTGGAACCGCTGCTGCTCACCGAGTTCGGGGTGCCGGCGGAGGTGGTGCCGGCGGCGGCCGTCCTCAAGGTGCTCGCCGAACTCGCCGAACTCGCGGAACTCGCCGAACCGGCCACGGCGTACGAGGGACCCCGACCCGCGGCCGACGGCGAGGGCCCCGCCCTGCTGCTCGGCCAGTACCTCTCCGCGCTGGAACTCATGTCCCCGGCGCAGGAGGAGGAACTCCACGTGGACATGGTGCGGGGCGCCGTCGCCCGCGGCCACCGGGACCTGGTCTTCAAACCGCACCCCAGCGCCCCCGCGGCCTACTCCCGCGGGGCGGAGGCGGAGGCCGAACGCCTCGGAGCGCGCCTGACCGTGCTGGACGCCCCGGTGCCGGCCGAGACCCTCTACCAACAGCTGCGTCCGGCCCTGGTCGTGGGCTGTTTCTCGACGGGCCTGCTGACGGCCCGGGCGCTGTACGGGATCCCCGTCGCCCGCACCGGGACGGGCGACGTACTGGCCCGGCTGAGCCCGTACCAGAACAGCAACCGGATCCCGCTGACGCTGGTGGACGCGCTGGTCCCGGACCTGGCGACGGGAACGCCGGCCGCCGGGGCCGCCGACGCCGAGGAACCGGAACCGGCCCACCTGTCGGCGCTCGTCACCGCGGTCGGGTTCACCATGCAGCCGAAGGTGCTCGCGGAGCGCCGCGCGGACGCCGAGCGCTACCTGGCCCGGAGCCTGGACGACACCACCCGGCGGTACTTCACTCGCCGCCGGCTGACCACGCTGGGCCTGCCCGGCGGCGTCCCCGCCCCACTGGCGTTCCTGCCCCGCAGCCCGGCCGTGCGCCGGGTCGCGCACCGGCTGCGCCGCCGGTTCGGGGCGGTGCCCGGCAGCCGGCCGTAGCGGCGGCGCGCCTCGCCGCAGGGGCCGCCGCTCAGCTGGTGGCGAGCTTGGCGGCGAAGCCCAGGAAGAGCACGCCCGCCGCCGAGGTCGCCCCCGCCGAGAGGCGCTTGCGGCGGCGGAAGGCGGCCGACAACCGGGTCCCGGTGAAGATCAGGGTCGACAGGTACACGAAGCTCACCAGTTGCGACACCACGCCCAGCAGCAGGAACGACAGCGCCGGGTAGGCGTAGCCGGGGTCCACGAACTGCACGAAGAACGACAGCAGGAACAGGATCGCCTTCGGGTTGACCAGGCTGACCACCAGCGCCCGCCGGTAGGGCCGCTCGGCGGCGCCCGTCGGCTGCTCGCCGGTCAGCAACTCCTCCTGGTGGACCTTGCGGTCGCGCCACATGGCCCACGCGGCCCGCATCATGCCGACCGCCAGCCAGCCCAGGTAGCCGGCGCCGAGGAACTTCACGACGGTGAACACCAGCGGGCTGGCCTGGAGCAGCGCGCCCGCGCCGGCCGCGGTCAACACCATGAGGACGGTGTCCCCGGTGAACACCCCGGAGGCCGCCTTGTAACCCTCCTTCACCCCGCTGCGCGCGGCGACGGACAGCACGTAGAGCGAGTTCGGCCCCGGCAGCAGCACGATCAGCACCAGGCCGGCGAGGTACGTAGGAAGGTCTGTGACACCCAGCATGGGCAGGAGTGTCCCACAGGGACGCACCTGTACCGCCAGTGAGTTTCACGGGGTGGTCGGAGGGACCCGCGAGGACCGCCGGGGCGCCGCTGCGCGGGCGGGTCCGGGGGCTGGTACAACCGTCCCCCGACGGCCTCCGGTCACAATGGCGCAACATCCCGGAACCCTCCGCAACTCTCCGCGCCCCCGAAGCATCACTTGCATACACACGACGTTGAAATCGGGGGACCGCGATGTACCGCCAGAAAGTCATGATCCGTACGCTCGCCCTGGCCGCATCGGTCGCGCTCGCCGCGACCGCTTGCGGCCCGCAGGGCTCCGCTCCGGCCGCACCGGGCTCGTCCGCGTCGGCGCCGGCGGCCTCGCCGTCCGGGTCGGACAACAAGCCGGGCGGGTCCTCGCCGGCGCCCGGCGCCTCGGCATCGGCCTCGGCCGGACAGCCGTCGGCGCAGGGTGGCGCGAAGCCGATCATGGCGAACGGCGACGAGAGCGACCAGATCCGCGACCTCCAGGCCCGGCTGCGGCAGCTCAATCTGGTGTCGGTGGCCCCCACCGGCTTCTACGGGTCGAAGACCACGGCCGCGGTCAAGACGTTCCAGTCGAACAACGGGCTCCCGGCGACGGGCGCGGTCGACGAGGCCACCTGGCAGAAGGTCCAGAGCCTCAGCAAGGCGCCGACCGAGGAGGAACTGCGTCCGCCGACCAGCAACGAGCTCGCCGCCCCGGACCCGCGCTGCATGGAGGGCCGGGTCATGTGCATCAGCAAGGAGAGCCGCACCCTCGCCTGGATGATCGACGGCAAGGTGGTCTCGTCGATGGACGTGCGCTTCGGTTCGGAGAACACCCCGACCCGCGAGGGCCTGTTCAAGGTGGACCGCAAGGAACGGAAGTGGACGTCGACGCTCTACCACACGTCGATGCCGTACTCGATGTTCTTCAGCCAGGGTCAGGCGGTGCACTTCTCGCAGGACTTCGCGAACCGCGGCTACAGCGGGGCCTCGCACGGCTGCGTGAACGTCCGTGACATGGCCAGGCTGTCGGCCATGTTCGAGCAGGTGCAGGTGGGCGACAAGGTCGTCGTCTACTGGTGATCCGCTCCCGGTGATCCACCGGGCGGAAGTTGAGGGCGCGGGCAGGGCCGGGGGAACGTGCCCCGCCCGCGCCGGTTGCGCAGAGCCCAGGGGTACGGGGGGAACCCCGGCTCATGCGCGGCCGATGACCAGTCGGCTCGTTATGTACTGCGCCGGCGGTTCGAAAAGTGTTACTGGGGGTGTGCGAAGCCGTTCCCGGCGACGCGCCGGCCGGTTCAGCGACGGTTGCGGGAGCCGAGCGAGACGCCCGGGGCCGGGACACCGGTGGCGGGGGCGGGGACCTTCAGGACCTCGCCGCCGGGCCCGTCCCAACCGCCCTGCGGGAGGCCGTCGCGGGGCCCGTCCAGCACGGACTCGCAGTACCGGGGGATCTTCGCGAGGGCCCCGGCGAGCTTGCTGAGGCGCGAGCGGCGGTCGTCGTTCATCCGGCCCGCGCGGTAGTCCTCGCACAGGTCCGCGGCCCGCGCCAGCTTGTCACGGTCACGGTCCTTGCCGGCGCCGCCGCCGGCGCCCGGATCCGGCTTGCCGGTCCGGTCGGTGAACAGTTCCCGGCCGGCGTCCTCGGTCTCGTTAGCGCCCGATCCGGTGCTCGCGCTCGTGCCGGTCCCCGCGCCACCGCCGGGGAAATGGGACGCGGAGCCACTGCCCGAGGTGGTGCCCGGAGTCGTACGGCTGTCCGTGCCCGGCATCCGCGAGGTGCCCGGGGAGGCCACGAAGCCGTCGCCGCGCAGCGGGGCGGTGGGGTCCGGGCGCGGGATGAGCGGGGCGGGCTCGTCGCTCCCGTCGCCGGCGGGGCGGTCCGTGTCGGCGCTGACGGAGACGGCCGGCGCGGGGCCGGCGGCGTGCCGGGCCTCCCGGTCCAGCAGCCCGCTGCCCGCGACGGCCGCGATCCCGCCGACCGCGACGCCCGCCAGGGCCGCCGCGAGACCGAAACGGACCGGGGTGCTCGTACGCCGCTGCGCGGGGATCCGTACCCGGGGCACCGGGGTGAGGGAGATCAGGGGTTCGGCGGCGGCGGGGACGGGTGCGACGGGGGTGGGGCGCGGCGCCGGGGCCGTAGCGCGCGCGGCGCGGAAGGCGGCCAGGGCGGCGTCCTCGCCGGGCAGTTCCCGGTCGGGCCGCGCGGGCACGGTGAGGGAGTCCAGGGCGGCGCGCAGCCGGGCCTCGTCGGCGCGGGCCCGCGGGTCGGCGCCCGGTCCGGCGGGTTCTCCGCGCAGCAACCTGTCCGCCGCGGCTGCGTCCAGCCACCCGTTGTGCTCGTCGGCCATCACATGTCCTTCTGCGTCCGCCAACGTGAATGCGTCACACCGGTTTGTTCCACGAGGCCCCCGGCGCGGCCGCGTTGCGCCGGTACGGCGTCCAGATCGCGCTCCCGTGCCTGATCATCGGCATTATGGCCGACGCGGAAGGCGGATTCCGCTTCGTTTTCGGAACTGGCCAGCAGTTCCGCGAGTCTCTTCAGTCCCCGGTGCGCGGCGGTCCGGACCGCGCCGGGCCGCTTGCCCAGGGTCTCGGCCGCGCTCTTCGCGTCCAGGCCGACCACCACGCGCAGCACGACGGCCTCGGCCTGGTCCTGCGGGAGCTGGGCTATCAGCGCCATGGTGCTGCCGGTGGACAGGGCCTCCATGGCGGCGCCCGCGGTGTCGCTGTCGGCGGCGTGAGCGGTGAGTTCGCTCTCGTCGCCGCCTATGGCGGGCCGCCGGCCGCGCATCCGGATGTGGTCGAGGGCCCGGTTGCGGGCGATGCGGGCGGCCCAACCGCGGAAGCGGTCGGCGTCCCCGGTGAAGGAGTCGAGGTCGCGGGCGATCTGCAGCCAGGCCTCGGACGTCACGTCCTCCGCGTCGCCGTCGCCGACGAGCGTGCGTACGTATCCGAGCAGGCGCGGGTGCACGGCGCGGTACACAGTCCGGAACGCGTTCTCGTCGCCGTCCTGTGCCGCGAGCACCGCGGCGGTCAGCTCCGCGTCGTCCCCCAGCAAAGTCCCCAACCCGTTCACTGTCCTGTACGTGTGGCGCAAATCCGCACGTTACGGCTTTCAAGCACCTCTCGTCCACGAGTTGTACAACCTGCAACCAACCCTGCGCGGAGCGGGGTGTGACACAAAACGCACTCGCGGCGCTGACAGGGGTACGGGCTTGTCGCACGAGTCCGTGTCGGATGGCGACCGGGGCCTCTCCTGTGGGGGGTGGCGGCCTCGGTCGTCCTCCTCCTTTGCACATCCTCCCGGGTGCCGCGGGGCGCACCCGCCGGATCCGGCCACGCGCCGGCGACGGACACCTCCGGACACCGGGGGACATCGCCGGACGGCCGGCCCGTCGCGGCACAACTCATCCTTTCGGCTCACTTCCGGGTGAAATCTCCGCACGGGTACGACACTCTCCCGGGGAGATCGCTAGCGTGGCGGTACACCCGCGCCGCGCCCCGAGGAGAACTCCGCTGTCCAGCCACCTTCCGGCACAGGTCCGCGGCACAGCCTCCGGTTCCGGGCCGGCCCGGTTCAACTCCCTGGCCCCCGAAGCCGCCCGGGCGGCGCTGCTGCACTGCTGCGGCAGCCGACGCTGGGCGCACCGGGTCGCCACCCACCGCCCCTACCCGGACACCGCCTCGCTGATCGCCGCCGCGGAGGAGGCCTCCTACGACATGTCCCAGGCCGACCTCACCGAGGCGCTGGCCGCGGAGTCCTCGGCGGAACTGGGGCACGGGGCCCCGTACGCGGCGATGCTGGCGCTCGACGCGGCCCGGGCGGAGTACGAGCGCACCTTCCGGCACGCCTTCGTGATCTGTCTGGACGACCACCCGCCGGAGGAGCAGGTGGACCAGCTGTTGGCCGCGATCCGCCGCAGAATGGCTCACGAGATCGACGAGGAACGCTCGATCTCGGCCGAGGAACTGCGCCTCGTCGCCCGCGGCCGGCTCCTCCGACTGCTGGACCGGCTGCCCTCGGCGCCGGAAGGCTCGACCGGGACGGTCCCCGACGGTGGACCATATGAGGCCGATTTCGGGCTATTCGCCCCTGTGGGATAGTCCGTCCGTGCCTGTTTGATCACACCGATGGCCCCCGCGCAAGGGAACCGACAAAGCGTCGCTACGATGTCCGGGGCCGGAGGACCGTACCCGGCCGGGCCCGACCGACAAAGAAGCCGGCTGGCCCCCGCCCCGCTTCCGGAGGGTTTTCCGTGCCGGCTGGAACGTTGTACCGCGGCCGGGAAGGAATGTGGTCCTGGGTGGCTCATCGAGTCACCGGCGTCCTCATCTTCTTCTTCCTGTTCGTACACGTCCTCGACACCGCTCTCGTTCGCGTCTCACCCGAGGCGTACGACGATGTCGTGGCTACCTACAAGACTCCGATCGTCGCGCTGCTGGAGTACGGCCTCGTCGCCGCAATCCTGTTCCACGCGCTCAACGGTCTTCGTGTCATCGCTGTGGACTTCTGGTCCCAGGGTCCCCGTCACCAGAAGAAGATGCTCTGGTCCGTCGTGGGCATCTGGGTCGTGCTGATGGTCGGGGCGCTGTACCCCGTCCTCGGCCACGCCTACCTCGAACTGTTCGGGAAGTGACACGCATGTCTTCTGACACTTCTTTCGACAAGGGCATCGGCGGCGTGGAGGGCGTGTCCCTCTACGACGTCGACAACCCGGCGCCGTACATCGAGGCCCCGCGCAAGCGGACCAGCAAGACCCCGCGCTCGACCCGGGGCAACTTCGAGATGGTCGCGTGGCTCTTCATGCGCCTCTCGGGCATCGTCCTGGTCGTGCTCGTGCTCGGCCACCTGCTCATCCAGCTGGTGCTGGACGGCGGCGTCTCCAAGATCGGCTTCGCCTTCGTGGCCGGCCGCTGGGCGTCCCCGTTCTGGCAGATCTGGGATCTGCTGATGCTGTGGCTGGCCATGCTGCACGGCGCGAACGGCCTGCGTACCGTCATCAACGACTACGCGGAGCGTGCCAACACGCGGCTGTGGCTGAAGGGCCTGCTCTACACCGCCACGGTGTTCACCATCCTTCTGGGCACGCTGGTGATCTTCACCTTCGACCCGAACATCCGCTAGGCAACGGGGCTGAGGCGAATCCCATGAAGATCCACAAGTACGACACCGTCATCGTCGGCGCAGGTGGCGCCGGCATGCGCGCCGCCATCGAGGCGACGAAGCTCAGCCGCACCGCCGTGCTGACGAAGCTCTACCCCACCCGCTCCCACACGGGCGCCGCGCAGGGCGGCATGGCTGCCGCGCTGGCCAACGTGGAGGACGACAACTGGGAGTGGCACACCTTCGACACGGTCAAGGGCGGTGACTACCTGGTCGACCAGGACGCCGCCGAGATCCTGGCGAAGGAGGCCATCGACGCGGTCCTCGACCTGGAGAAGATGGGCCTGCCGTTCAACCGCACCCCGGACGGCACCATCGACCAGCGCCGCTTCGGCGGGCACTCCCGCAACCACGGCGAGGCGCCGGTCCGCCGGTCCTGCTACGCCGCGGACCGCACCGGCCACATGATCCTCCAGACGCTGTACCAGAACTGCGTCAAGGAGGGCGTGGAGTTCTTCAACGAGTTCTACGTCCTGGACCAGCTCCTGGTCGAGGAGGACGGCGTCACGAAGTCGGCCGGCGTGGTCGCGTACGAGCTCGCCACCGGCGAGATCCACGTGTTCCAGGCGAAGTCCGTCATCTACGCCTCCGGCGGCACCGGCAAGTTCTTCAAGGTGACCTCCAACGCGCACACCCTCACCGGTGACGGCCAGGCGGCCTGCTACCGCCGGGGTCTGCCGCTGGAGGACATGGAGTTCTTCCAGTTCCACCCGACGGGCATCTGGCGCATGGGCATCCTGCTGACGGAGGGCGCCCGCGGTGAGGGCGGCATCCTCCGCAACAAGGACGGCGAGCGCTTCATGGAGAAGTACGCGCCGGTCATGAAGGACCTCGCGTCCCGTGACGTCGTCTCGCGCTCCATCTACACGGAGATCCGTGAGGGCCGCGGCTGCGGTCCCGCCGGTGACCACGTGTACCTGGACCTGACGCACCTGCCGCCGGAGCAGCTCGACGCGAAGCTCCCGGACATCACCGAGTTCGCCCGCACGTACCTCGGCATCGAGCCGTACACGGACCCGATCCCGATCCAGCCCACCGCGCACTACGCCATGGGCGGCATCCCGACCAACGTCGAGGGTGAGGTCCTGCGCGACAACACCACCGTCGTCCCGGGCCTGTACGCGGCCGGCGAGGTCGCCTGCGTGTCGGTGCACGGCGCGAACCGGCTGGGCACGAACTCGCTGCTGGACATCAACGTGTTCGGCAAGCGCTCGGGCATCGCCGCGGCGAAGTACGCCCACGCGCACGACTTCGTCGAGCTGCCGGAGAACCCGGCGCAGCAGGTCGCCGACCTGGTCGAGCAGCTGCGCGACTCCACGGGCCACGAGCGGGTCGCCGACCTGCGCCTGGAACTCCAGGAGACGATGGACGCCTGCGTGATGGTGTTCCGTACGGAGCAGACCATCAAGACCGCGGTCGACAAGATCGCTGAGCTGCGCGAGCGGTACAAGAACGTCTCCGTCCAGGACAAGGGCAAGCGCTTCAACACGGACCTGCTGGAGGCCATCGAGCTGGGCAACCTGCTCGACCTGGCCGAGGTCATGGCCGTGTCCGCGCTCGCGCGCAAGGAGTCCCGCGGCGGTCACTACCGCGAGGACTACCCGAACCGCGACGACGTCAACTTCATGCGCCACACCATGGCGTACCGCGAGGTCGACTCCGACGGCAAGGATTCCGTCCGGCTGGACTACAAGCCCGTCGTCGTCACCCGCTACCAGCCGATGGAGCGTAAGTACTGATGGCCACCCCGACCCTGTCCAAGACGGACCAGATGGAGGCGGCCGCCGCCGCTTCGCCGTTCATCACGGTGACGTTCCGGATCCGCCGGTTCAACCCGGAGGTCTCGGAGGAGTCGACCTGGCAGGACTTCCAGGTCGAGATCGACCCGAAGGAGCGCGTGCTCGACGGTCTCCACAAGATCAAGTGGGACATCGACGGCACGCTGACCTTCCGTCGCTCGTGCGCGCACGGCATCTGCGGCTCCGACGCGATGCGGATCAACGGCAAGAACAGGCTCGCCTGCAAGACGCTGATCAAGGACATCAACCCGGAGAAGCCGATCACCGTCGAGGCCATCAAGGGCCTCACGGTGATGAAGGACCTCGTCGTCGACATGGAACCCTTCTTCCAGGCGTACCGGGACGTCATGCCGTTCCTGGTCACCAAGGGCAACGAGCCGACGCGCGAGCGCCTGCAGTCCGCCGAGGACCGCGAGCGCTTCGACGACACCACCAAGTGCATCCTGTGCGCCGCGTGCACGTCCTCGTGCCCGGTGTTCTGGAACGACGGCCAGTACTTCGGCCCGGCGGCGATCGTCAACGCGCACCGCTTCATCTTCGACTCGCGCGACGAAGCCGGTGAGCAGCGGCTGGAGATCCTGAACGACAAGGACGGCGTGTGGCGTTGCCGCACGACCTTCAACTGCACCGACGCGTGCCCGCGTGGCATCGAGGTCACCAAGGCGATCCAGGAAGTCAAGCGCGCGCTCATCACGCGCCGCTTCTGATCCTCCCCGTCGCCGCGCCGGAGGCCCGCACCCCCGAGGGGGTGCGGGCCTCCGGCGCGTCCCGGCCGGCGCCGCGCCGGCTCGCGGCGGCCCGAAGGGGCCCGCCGGGCGGGTACGGAGGCACCGGCCGCTGTGGAAAGATCGGCCGTATGAGTGAGCAGCAGCCGAATCCGTATGCGGGCGGGCCGGGCGGGCAGCCCGGGCCGGGTGACTACACGTGGGGCCCGGGCGAGCCCAGTTACGGTTACCCGCAGCCCTATCCGACCGCGCCGCCGCCCTACCAGCCGACCATGGGCGCGGGCCTGCCCGCGCCCGTTCCCGGCCCGATGGGCGGCTCGTTCGCGCTGGGCGACATCACCATCGCGGGCGACCAGATCATCACGCCCTCGGGGACGATGCCGCTGCGGGGCGCGATGTGGAACGCCACCGACTTCTCGCGGACCGAGGAGAAGATCCCGACGCACGCGATCGTGCTGGCCATCGTCTTCGCCCTGTTCTGTCTGATCGGCCTGCTGTTCCTGCTGATGAAGGAGAAGGTCACCACCGGCTACATCCAGGTGACGGTGACCAGCGGCGGTCGCCACCACTCGACGATGATCCCCGCGAGCGACCCTTACGCCATGCAGTGGGTCATGGGGCAGCTCAACCACGCCCGGTCCCTGAGCATCTGAGGTCCGCGCGCCCGAACGCGCGCCCCGATGCCCGAACGCGCACCCCCACGCCCGCCCGCCCGCACGACCGCCCGCCCGAACCACCGCCGACCTGCGGAGATCCGTGGAAACGCGGTGGCGACGGGGTCCCGGCCACGGGCGAATCACGGGATGCCCCTTTCTCATGAGGTGACCGGCCCCGGCCCCGTACAGCGACCCCGGCGCCGTCCCGGCGCTGCTGGACCGACTCGGCGTCGGACGCGCCGCGTTCGTCGGCTCCTCCTACGGCGGCCGGATCTCGCTGCGGATCGCCGCCCCCACCCCGAGCGGGCCTCGCGCCTGGCACTGCTGGGGGGACGTGCGTCTTCGAATGCGTTCAAAAGTTTGCTTGAACCTGTTCAAAAAGAGGTCTAGAGTCAACGACGTCAGCAGTTGAACACGTTCAAAGGGGCTGGGGCAATGGACCTCACCGTGGTCGCGTACGTCATCTACCTGCTCATCAGCATCGGACTCACCGTCTGGGTGGCCCGCACGCTCAGCCGCAACGGCCGGGTCTTCATCGGTGACGTCCTCCAGGGGAACGAGAAGCTCGCCGACGCCGTCAACCAGCTCCTGGTGGTCGGCTTCTACCTGGTCAACATCGGGTTCGTGACCCTCTACCTGCGGTCGAGCGAGGACATCCTCGCGGCCCGCGACCTCTTCGAGGCACTGTCGGTCAAGCTCGGCGTCGTCCTGCTCGTGCTCGGCGTCATGCACCTCGGGAACGTGTGGGTGCTCAACAAGATGCGCCGCCGGGGCGTCATGGAGCGTCAGCACACCCCGCCCGTCGCCCCGCAGGGGTGGACCCCGCAGACCGGGGTCTGAGCGATGGGACCGTCGTCGCCGCCCGTACGGCACCTGACCGTCCTCTACGACGCCAACTGCCCGGTCTGCGTGCACATCCGGCAGTGGTTGCTCGCGCAGCGCTGCCTCGTACCGCTGCGGCTCGTGCCGGCCGGGTCCTACGAGGCGCGGCGCCGCTTCCCGCGGCTGGACCACGCGGCGACCCTGCGCGACATCACGGTGGTCGGTGACAAGGGGCAGGTCTGGAGCGGTACGGACGCCTTCATCGTCTGCCTGTGGGCGCTCGTGGAACACCGGCCGAGGGCCAACTGGCTGGCCACCGCGGCCGGCCGACCCTTCGCCAAGGCGGCCATGTACACGGTCTCGGCCGTACGGCAGGCGGTACGGACCGACCCCGCAGCGGAGCCCGGGGAACCACTCTGTGACGAGCAGTGCCCCGCACCCCGATAAGGTCGGACACCGTGACAGATCAGAAGGCGCCCAAGAGCGAGCAGACCCGGACGCTCATCCTCGAAACCGCGCTCCGGCTCTTCCAGGAGCGCGGGTTCGACAAGACGACCATGCGGGGGATCGCCAAGGAGGCGGGGGTCTCGGTCGGAAACGCCTACTACTACTTCGAGTCGAAGGAACACCTGGTCCAGGGGTTCTACGACCGGATCGGCGCGGCCCACCAGGCGGCCGTCCGGCCGATCCTGGACCAGGAGACCGACCTGCAGAAGCGGCTCGCCGGGGTCCTGACGTCGTGGCTGGACATCGCGGCGCCTTACCACGAGTTCGCCTCCCAGTTCTTCAAGAACGCGGCGGACCCGGAGAGTCCGCTCAGTCCCTTCTCACCGGAATCCGAACCGGCGCGCAAGGCGGCGATCGACATGCACCGCGAGGTGCTCGCCGGTGCGAAGACGAAGGTTCCCGAGGAACTGGCCGACGTACTGCCCGAGCTGATGTGGCTTTCGCAGATGGGGCTGGTCCTGTACTGGGTCTTCGACCGCTCGCCGGACAGCCGCAAGACCCGGCGGCTCGCGGAGCGCGGCGCGCAGCTGACGACGCGGGGCATCGTCCTGGCCAGGTTCCGGGTGCTGCGGCCGTTGGTGCGCGAGGTGCACGAGCTGTTCGCGGACTTCCTGCCGGGCATGGCCCAGACGGCGGTCGCGCGCGGCAAGCGGGCCTCGGACCCGCACCCCGACGAGGCGTAGCCGGACAGCCGACCCGCAGGCCCGTCGGACGGTCGGCCGGTCGGACGGTCGGACGGTCGACGTCAGGCCCCGAGGACCAGGAGGCCGGCCACGGCCGGGCCGAAGGCGCCGCCGAGCTGGTGGGCCAGGGTGAACAGGCCGATGGCGGCGGGGCGCCGGCCCGCGTCGGGGGCGGCGGCCACGGCGTGCGTGGACAGGACGGCGTTGGCGGCGGTGGCGGTGAACACGCCCGCCGCCGTGGCCGCCAGGAGCAGCGGGCCCGAGTCGGCGAGGACGGCGGTGAGGGCCGAGGCGGCCCCGAGCGCGGCCAGGACCGTACGCAGGACCCCGCGGCCGATCCGGGCCGAGGCGGCGGCGAGCGGCCAGGACAGGGCGGATCCGGCGAGCAGCGCCACGAGTTGCCCGGTCCCGACGGCGGCCGGATCCCAGCCCGCGCGGTCGGCGAGCAGCCGGGGCGCCGTCAGCAGCACCGTGAAGTAGGACGTCGACACGGCGAGCGCGAGGAGCGCGGACCACAGGAAGGCGGGCCTGCGGAGCAGAGCGACGGGGACGAAGCCGTCGGGCCGCCGGCGTACGTGCAGGACGAGCAGGGCGGCGGCGGCCAAGGCCGCGCCCAGGGCGGCGAGCGGGGCCGTCGCCAGCATCACGAGGGCGGTGACGAGGGCGGTCAGCAGGACGGCCCCGCGGGCGTCGAACCGGCCCGGGGCGGGCGCGGACGCGGCCCGTGAGGCGGCGGCGCGCCGCGCGACGGCGGGGACGGCGAGCAGGGCGACCACCGGGAGGGCCAGGGCGAGGCGCCAGGAGGCCGTCTCCGTGAGGGCCCGGCCGAGGAGCGGTCCGGCCGCGCCGAGCACGCCGAAGCCGGCGCTGACGACACCCATCCGGCGGGCGGTCCCCGCGAGGGCGACGGCGGCGGCCACGAACCCGGCGCCGCCCGCGGCCTGAACGCAGCGGCCGAGCAGGGTGAGCGGCAGCCAGGGGGAGACGGCGACGGTCAGGGCGCCGACCAGGACCAGCGCGGCGGACAGCCGGAGCAGGACCGCCGTACCGCGGTGGCGCAGCAGGCCGGCGAGCAGCGGGCCGGCGACGGCCACGGCCCAGCCGAAGGCGGTGAGCAGCTGGGCGGCGGCGCCGACGGGGACGTCGAGGGAACGGGCGATGTCGGGGACGATCAGCACCGGCGCGTTGGCCCCGGCCGCCAGGGGGGCGGCCAACAGGGCGAGCAGCAGCGCCGGGACGGGACGGCCGGCGGGGGTGGTTCGGGTGGGGGTGCGGGTGGGGGTGGTTCCGGTGGGGGTGCCGGAGGTCGGGGCGGCCGGCGCGACGGCGGCGGCGCTCGCACTGCGGATGGCGGACATGGGCGGACCCACCTCACTTCTCTCAACCTTTACCTTCTCAACGTTGAGATAAAAGCGGGCCCGCTACCTCAACGTCAAGTCTCTTAACGTTGAGGTATTCTCGACCCATGGAGAACGACATGGTGGCCCACGTCATCGACCAGTGGACCGCGGAGCGCCCCGACCTGGCCGACGACCTGTGGCCGGTGGAGGCACTCGGCCGGATCCAACGGATGACCCGGATCATCGAGAAGCAGCTCAAGACGTTCATGACCGAGCACGGCCTGGAGGTCGGCGAGTTCGACGTGCTGGCGAGCTTGCGCCGGTCGGGTCCGCCGTACGCGCTGACCGCCGGGGCCCTGATCCCCGCCGCCATGGTGACCTCGGGCGCCATCACCAACCGCATCGACCGGCTGGAGGCCAAGGGGCTCGTCGAGCGGGTGCGTGACGACGTCGACCGGCGTTCGGTGCGCATCCGGCTCACGGAGCGCGGCCTGGAGATCAGCGGGAAGGTGATGGAGGCTCACCTGCGGCACTACGCCCGGCTGCTGGACCCACTGGGCCGCGACGGGACGGCCGCCGTCGCCGAGGCCCTGCGGACCCTCCTGCTGGCCCACGGGGACACGCCCGCGTTCGACTGAGCGGGGCGGGCCGGCGCCTCGGAGGGGGTCCGACCCGGGCCCGTCAGAGCCAGTTCAGCTCCCACAGGCGCCACACGCCCGTGCCGTCGGAGAGGTACTGCGCGCCGGTGACGGCCTCGCGGGACAGGACGTAGTCCTTCTTCTGCCAGAGCGGCAGCAGCGGGACCTGTTGGGCGACGACCTTCTGCAGTTCGCGGAAGTCGGTGGCGGCCCCCGCCCGGTCCGAGAAGGACTGGGTACGGGTGATCAGCTCGTCGACGCCCTGGTCGGAGTAGCCGTTGTTCATGCTGGAGCCGGCGCCGACCAGCGGGGCGAGGAAGTTGTCGGCGTCCGGGAAGTCGGCGATCCAACCGATCGTGTAGGCGTCGTACTCCCCCGCCGCGTAGCCCTTCTGGAAGTCGGCCCACGCCTCGACGGGCTTGACGGTGACCCGGAACAGGCCCGTGGACTCCAGCTGCCGCTTGATCTCCGTCGCCTCGGCCACGTTCGCCCCGCGCGTGTTGACGCCCAGCGTCAGCGGGACGGCGGTGGTGACGCCGGCGTCCTTGAGGAGCTTGCGGGCGAGCGTCCCGTTGGGAGAGGGGTACGCGTCGTAGAAGGGCGTGCTGTGCGCCGCGATGCCCGCCGGGACGAGCGAGTACAGCGGGGTGACGGTGCCCTTGTACACGTCCCCGGAGATCTTCGAGCGGTCCAGTACGGCGGCCACGGCCTGGCGGACGGCCGGCTTCTCGGCCGCGGCGCCCGGACGGACGTCGAAGACCAGGTTGCGGGTCTCGGTGCCGCCGGAGGTCTGGTAGCGGATGTCCTTCAGGCCCGGGTTCAGGCCCGCGAGGACCTCGGGCGGCATGTCGCGGTGCGCGACCTCGACCTTCCGCTCCCGCCAAGCCCTGTCGAGGTCGGCGGAGTCCGCGAAGTAGCGGACGGTGACGCTCGTCCGCGCGGGCCCGGCCCGGCCCTTGTACGCCGGGTTCGGCTCCAGCTCGGCGCTCGCGCCGGGCCGGTACGCGCCGAGGGTGTACGGGCCGGTGCCGTCGACCTGGTCGCCCTCGCGGAGCGCCTCCGCCGGGTACTTCTCCTTGTCGACGATCGAGGCCGCGCCCGTCGCGATCTTGAAGGGGAAGGTGGCGTCGCGGGCCGACAGGTTGAAGGTCACCGTGCGGCCCTCGGCGCTCACCGACGCCGGCGTGTTGAACAGCGGGGCCGGCCCCTGCTCCGAGTTGATCCGCTTGATCCGGTCGAAGGAGAACTTCACGTCCTCGGCCGTGACCGCGCGGCCACCGGAGAACTCCAGGTCCGGACGCAGCTCGCACCGGTAGGTCGTCAGGTTCTGCCCGACGAACGCGCAGGAGGAGGCGGCGTCCGGGACGGGGTGTCGGAGCCGGGCTTGATGGTCAAAAGCGACTGGTAGACGTTGCTGAACAGGGCCCAGGAGCCGGCGTCGTAGGCGCCGGCCGGGTCGAGCGCCGAGACGACGTCGCTCGTCCCGACGTGGATCACCCTCCTGCCGTCGTCCCCGGTGGGCAGCATCTGCCACCCGCCGACGCCCGCGGCGGCCAGGACCATCACGATGCCCCGGTCGGCCCTGGTCAGGCCTGGTATGAGGCGAGTTCGACCACGGTGATGTCGGACGGCGCCCCGACCCGGACCGGCGGCCCCCACGCGCCCGCGCCGCGGGACACGTACAGCTGGGTGTCGCCGTAGCGCTCCAGGCCCGCGACGGTGGGGTTGGCCAGCTCGGCGAGGTAGTTGCCGGGCCAGAGCTGTCCGCCGTGGGTGTGGCCGGACAACTGGAGGTCCACCCCGTGCCGGACGGCGTCGTCGATCACGACCGGCTGGTGCGCGAGGAGCACCGACGTACGGGAGCGGTCGCGGTCGCCGAGCGCCGCCGCGAAGTCGGGGCCGTGGCCCTCGGTCTCGCCGGCGATGTCGTTGACCCCGGCGAGGTCGAAGTACGGCAGTTCGCGGCGGGCGTTCTCCAACGGGGTCAGGCCGAGTTCGCGGACGTGGTCGACCCACTGCTGGGCGCCGGAGAAGTACTCGTGGTTGCCGGTGACGAAGAAGGTGCCGTGCCGGGCGGTCAGCCCGCGCAGCGGCGCCGCGGCGGGACCGAGGTCCTGGACGTCACCGTCGACGAGGTCCCCGACGATCGCGATCAGGTCGGGCTGCGTGCGGTTGACGGTGTCGACGATCCGCTGGGCGTGGGCCCGACCGAGGACGGCGCCGAGGTGGACGTCGCTGACGACGGCGATGCGGAAGCCGTGCGCGGCACGGGGCAGCCGGGCCAGCGGCACCTGGACCCGCTTCACGCGCGGCCCGCGGAGCACCCCGTAGGTGCCGGTGCCGACGGTGGCGGCGGTGGCGACCAGGGCCGCGCCGCCGAGCGCCCGCGACACGAACAGCCGACGGGTGACCCCGTCGGGCCCCTCGCCCGGAGCGCCCCCGGTGACCGGCGCGGGGGCCGTGGCCACGTCACCCGGTCCGGAGCCGGCGGCGCCGGTGTCGGTCTCGGTGTCGGCCGCGGTGGGGGCCGCGTCCTCGCGGACCAAGGGCTCCGGCGCCCGCTCCGGCGCGCCGGTGGCCGGCGCCGTCGTACGGGCCGGGCGGCGCAGCCAGACGCGGCGGACCACCTCGGCCACCAGCACTGCCAGCGTCAGGTAGAGCAGCACCGCCAGCCACATGAAGCCGGGCCAGGCGACCAGCCGCTGGAGCCAGAACGGCGCGCCCGCGCGGCCGGCCGTGAGGGCCGCGACCGCCAGCACCGGCAGCACGAAGGCAGCGACGGTGCCCGCGCGGCGGGCCGGGCCGCCCGCGCGCGTCGTGTCGCGGACCAGCCGGATCCAGAGCCAGCGGTGGACGGAGGCCAGCAGCGCGAGCACCGCCAGGACGATCAGCACAAAGACAAATACGGTCATCTTGATTCCCGACGCAGAGCCATCACACTACGCAAGCCGATCACACCAACGGCCGTCCCCAGGAGAAAGGAAGCCACCGCAAGGAGAAGGTGGACCCAGAAGTACCCCGTAGGGTCGCCGGCCGCGTCGAAGGACAGGCCGCTGCCGTTCCTCCACAGGTTCCGGACGAAGGAAATCCAGATGAACCAGCTCCACACTCCGAAGGCGAGCAGGAACCAGGAGGAGGTTCGGCTGAGTTTCATGACCCCAGTATCGGTTCGGTACCCAGGACGGACGCGTCGGGGTGGGCTGTCCCGGCGGTGGTTGCGGCGGGTTGGCCGGTCCACGACGGCAGACAGTCCATCAGGATGTACTTTCACCTGCGTGTCTGCAAAGAAGACCGCGCTGACGGTCCTGTCCGCCGCGCTGCTCGTTCCCGCCATGCTGGCCGCCCCCGCCCACGCAGCCCAGGAACCGGCGCCGCCGGCCGCGGACGGCAAGGGGCAGCCGCTCAGGGCCAAGGCGGCTCCGGCGCCCCCCGCGTCGATGTCGACCGTCGGCGGGGCCTCGCTCGGACAGCCCGGCACCCAGGTGAACCTGCTGCCCGGCGCGCCCGCCCTGCCGGCGAACCTCACCGGGCGGTCCTGGATCGTGGCCGACGCCGAGACGGGCGAGGTGCTGGCGGCCCACAACGCGCACTGGCGGCTGCCGCCGGCCTCGACGATGAAGATGCTGTTCGCGGACACCGTGCTGCCGAGCCTGCCCAAGGACCGGGTGCACAAGGTCACCGACGAGGAGATGTCCGAGGTCGGGCCGGGCAGCAGTCTCGTCGGGGTGAAGGAGGAGCTGGAGTACACGGTCCACGACCTGTGGCTCGGGGTCTTCCTGAAGTCGGGCAACGACGCCGTGCACGTACTTTCGGCCATGAACGGCGGCATCGAGAAGACCGTCAAGGACATGCAGGCGCACGCCGAGGAACTCCAGGCGCTGGACACCCACGTGGTCTCGCCCGACGGGTACGACGCCCCGGAACAGGTGTCGAGCGCCTACGACCTCACCCTCATCGCCCGCTCCGGCCTGCAGAAGCAGGACTTCCGCGAGTACTGCGGCACGGTGACGGCGCAGTTCCCGGGCCGGCAGGAGGGCGGCAAGCCGCGCGAGTTCTTCGAGATCCAGAACAGCAACCGGCTGATGACGGGCGCCGGCGGCATCAGCCCGTACAAGGGCATCGCCGGGGTGAAGAACGGCAACACCACCATGGCGGGCTCGACCTTCACCGGAGCCGCCCAGCAGGGGTCGAAGAAGCTGCTGGTCACGGTCATGAACCCGGACACGGGCGGGGCCAACTCGGTCTACGAGGAGACGGCCGCGCTCTTCGACTGGGGCTTCGCGGCCGTCGGGAAGGTCCGGCCGGTCGGTGAGCTGGTGCCGCCGAAGAGCGAGGACACCAAGTCGCACGGCTCCCCCGCCCAGTCCCACGAGAACAACCCCAGCGCGGGCGGCGACGACTCGGGCAGCAGCGGCATCGGTACGGCAATGGGCATCGCGGGCGGTGTACTGGCCGTCCTGGCGGGCGGGGCCTTCGTGGTGAACCGCCGCTGGCCCCGCGGTCGCCGCGGCCCGGGCGGCGGCCAAGGCGCGTAAGCCCTGGCCGGGCGGGGGGCTACCGGGGCGCACCGGTCGGGCCGTGCGTGCGCCTTGGCCGAGGCGGCCAGGCCGTCGAAACTCGGCCGGCGAGGCCGCCGGGCAACCGGGACTCGGGCGTGGCAGGCGTCAGGCAACCGGAACTCGGCCGGACAGGCCGACAGGCAACCGGGACTCGGCCGGGCAGGCCGACAGGCAACCGGGACTCGGCCAGGCAGGCCGACAGGCAACCGGGACTCGGCCAGGCAGGCCGCCGGGCAACCGGGACTCGGGCGTGGCAGGCGTCAGGCAACCGGAACTCGGCCGGGCAGGCCATCGGGCGGTCGGGGCTCGGGCGGCGAGGCCGTCGGGCAACCGGAACTCGGACAGGCAGGCCGTCAGGCGGTCGGGGCTCGGGCGGTCAGGCCGGTCGCGGCGTGGGGCCGGGTTCCGGCTCCGGTCGCGGGTCGCCCTTGCCGTCCCCGGAACCGGCCCCGGCCCCGGCCCCGGACTCGGACCCGTCCCCGGCCGCGCCCGCGGCTTCGGCTTCGGCTTCGGCTTCGCGGGTTGCCGTCCACGCGGCGCAGAAGAGCAGCAGTTTGGCCATGAAGTTGATCCACAGCAGCAGGGCGATCGGCACGCCGAAGGCCCCGTACATGCTCTTGCCGGCGACCTCCCGGATGTAGCCGCTGAGCAGCAGCTTCAGCAGCTCGAAGCCGGCGGCGCCGATCAGGGCCGCCTGGAGCAGGCGGGCGCGCGGGGGTTCGACGCCGGGCAGCAGGGTCAGGACGTAGAGCAGCAGCAGGAACGCCGCGACGACGCCCACGAGGAAGGCCGCGGTGCGCAGCAGCACGCCGCCCGCGCCCCCGGAGGACAGGCCGAGCGCCTCGCCGGACTTGCCGACCGCGCTGGATCCGATGATGGAGGCCGCGGCGGAGGCCAGGCCCGCGCCACCGAGGCCGAGGAGGACGAGGGCGTCCTTGCCCTTGCGGGCGATGGGGTTGCCCTCGTCCTCGTCGTCCTTGTCCCACACCGCGCGCAAGCAGTCCCGCATCGAGCCGACCCAGCCGATGCCGGTGAACAGCAGCAGGGCGGCGGCGACGAGGCCGATCGTCCCGGCGTTCGCGACGAGGCCGTTGATGTCGAGCTGGTCGGAGATGCCGGGGACCTGGTCGGAGAGGTTCTTCTGGAGCCGGTCGAGCTGTTCCTGGCTGAGCAGGCCCGCGCCGACGGCGGCGGCCACCGTGATCAGCGGGAAGAGCGCGAGGAAGCTGATGAAGGTGATGGCGGCCGCGAGCCGGGTCCAGTGGACGCGGTCGAGCCGTTCGTAGGAACGCCACGCGTGCGTCCGCATGGCGGTGGACACCAGCGGCCCGATCACCGGGAGTTTCGTCAGCCAGTCCATGGGGCCACCGTAATTGAGCTGCCGGAAATAGCAGGGATTGCCGGTTTCGGGTACTACGGTCGTCGATTGTGACTTTTTTCCCGACGGCCCGTCCGTTCCACGTCCTGGTCCTGCGCAGCGTCAGGTTCCGCACCGTCCGGGCCCTGCGACCGCTGCGTCAGGAGCGACGGCCCGTCGCCTCGGCGGCGGCGCCGGCGGGTGAGCCGGACTGCGCGGGAATGCCCGTCGGGCCGGTGCCGAACGGGTACTCGTGCAGCTTGCGCCAGACCCCGTCCGAGCCCTGCTCGTAGAGCGCGAAGCCCTCGCACAGCCACTCGGCGGCGTAGTCGGCGAGCTCGGAGTAGGCCCGGTCCATCGCCTCCTCGGAGATTCCGTGGGCGACCGTGACGTGCGGGTGGTACGGGAAGGCCAGCTCGCGGCTGATGGGCCCCTCGGGGTCCCGGACGCAGCTCTGGAGCCGGGTGCAGCCCGCGGCGCCCTCGGCGAGCTTGACGAAGACGACCGGCGAGAGGGGACGGAAGGTTCCCGTCCCGGCCAGTCGCATCGCGAAGGGACGGAAGGACAGCGCGACCTCGGCCAGGTGTGCCCGGATCCGCGGCAGCCGGTCCGTGTCCACCTCGGTGGGCGGTACGAGGGTGACGTGCGTGGGAATGCCGTGCGCGGCGACGTCCCCGAAGCCCGCGCGCAGCTCCTGGAGTCGGCTGCCGTACGGCTCCGGGACCGCGATCGAAACGCCGAGCGTTGCGGTCCCCACGTCTGTCTCCTCCGTGTGTCTGTGTGCGCGGTGGCGTAACGGTGCGGCCGCCGGTCGGGGCGGTGCGGCACCGCCGGTCCGGCGGTGCTGCCGCCAGTGTGGCGGCAGCACCCCCCCTACCGCCAGGGGCGTCGGTCCGTCAGTGCTTCGCGGGCAGGAAACCGAGGCGGTCGTACGTCTGTGCCAGGGTCTCCGCGGCGACCGCCCGGGCCTTCTCCGCACCCTTGGCCAGCAGGGAATCCAGCGTCTCCGGGTCGTCCAGGTACTCCTGGGTGCGCTGCTTGAACGGTGTGACGAAATCGACCATCACGCCGGCCAGGTCGGTCTTCAGCGCGCCGTACCCCTTGCCCTCGTAGCGGGTCTCCAGGTCGGGGATGCTGTCGCCCGTGAGGGTGGAGTAGATGGTGAGCAGGTTGCTGACGCCCGGCTTCTCCACGGCGTCGAAACGGATCTCCGCCTCGGTGTCCGTGACCGCGCTCTTGATCTTCTTCTCGGTGACCTTGGGCTCGTCGAGGAGGTTGACGAGGCCCTTGGGGGACGACGCCGACTTCGACATCTTGATCGCCGGGTCCTGGAGGTCGTAGATCTTCGCGACCTCCTTGACGATGTGCGCGGCGGGCAGCGTGAAGGTCGGGCCGAAGCGGGTGTTGAAGCGCTCGGCCAGGTCGCGGGTCAGCTCGATGTGCTGGCGCTGGTCCTCGCCGACCGGGACGGCGTTCGCCTGGTAGAGCAGGATGTCGGCGACCTGGAGGATCGGGTACGTGAACAGGCCGACGGTCGCGTTGTTGACGCCGCCCTTGGCGGACTTGTCCTTGAACTGCGTCATCCGGCTCGCCTCGCCGAACCCGGTGATGCAGTTCATGACCCAGCCGAGCTGGGCGTGCTCGGGCACGTGGCTCTGGACGAAGAGCGTGCAGCGCTCGGGGTCCAGGCCGGCCGCGAGGAGCTGGGCGGCGGAGAGGCGGGTGTTCGCGCGGAGGTCCTTCGGATCCTGCGGCATGGTGATCGCGTGGAGGTCGACCACCATGTAGAAGGCGTCGTGCGTCTCCTGCAGGGCGACGTACTGACGGATGGCTCCGAGGTAGTTCCCGAGGTGGAACGAACCGGAGGTGGGCTGGATACCGGAGAGCGCGCGCGGACGATCAGAAGCCATGGCCACATTCTCTCAGGTGCGGGGGCGCGCTCCGGCCCGGCGCCGGCCGGAACCGGTGCGCCGCGACGACGGCCCGTGCGCCGCGGCCCCGACGTGCGGCGGGACCCGGCCGCGTACCGGGCGGTAGCGGGGCGGCCGGATACCGCCCCGGCCGAGCGACCGCTTTGCGCCGCCGGCCGGGGGTCCGCCGTACCGGCCGAGCGACCGCTTCGGACCCCCGGCCGCCCCGTTCCCCGGGCGGGGAACGGGCCGGCCGGCCGGGCCGGCGGGCCGTCCGGCCGTCGGATCGTCAGGCGAGCGGCAGGCCGGGCGCCGGGAAGGCCGCCATCAGGTCCGTGACCTCCGCGCGGATCGCGGCCAGGGCCGCCTCGTCCCCCTTCGTGGCGGCGTCGACCGACCGGGAGATCCAGTCCGCGACCAGCGGCATGTGCTCCGTCGTCAGGCCGCGCGAGGTGAGCGACGGGGTGCCGATGCGGATGCCGGACGGGTCGAACGGCTTGCGCGTGTCGAACGGGACGGTGTTGTAGTTGACCACGATGCCCGCCCGGTCCAGCGCCTTCGCGGCGACCTTGCCAGGGACCTCGCGCGAGGTCAGGTCCATCAGGATCAAGTGGTTGTCCGTACCGCCGGACACCAGGTCGAAGCCCCGGTCCGACAGTTCGGCGGCCAGCGCCTTCGCGTTGGCCACCACCGCGTGGGCGTACGCGGTGAACGACGGCTGGTCGGCCTCGTGCAGGGCCACCGCGATGCCGGCGGTCGTCTGGTTGTGCGGACCGCCCTGCAGACCGGGGAAGACCGCCTTGTCGATGGCCTTGGCGTGCTGCTCGCGGCACATCAGCATCGCGCCGCGCGGACCGCGCAGGGTCTTGTGGGTGGTCGTCGAGATCACGTCGACGTGCGCCGCCGGGGACGGGTGCGCACCGCCCGCGATCAGACCGGCGATGTGGGCGACGTCCGCGACGAGGACGGCGCCCGCCTCCTCGGCGATCGAGGCGAAGGCCGCGAAGTCGATCGTGCGCGGCAGGGCCGTACCGCCACAGAAGATGATCTTCGGGCGTTCGGCGAGGGCCAGCTCGCGCACCGCGTCGTAGTCGATCCGACCGGTCCGCTCGGAAACGCCGTACTGCACGCCACGGAACCAGGAGCCCGTCGCCGAGACGCCCCAGCCGTGGGTGAGGTGCCCGCCCATCGGCAGGGCCATGCCCATGACCGTGTCGCCGGGCTTCGTGAACGCCAGGTAGGCGGCCAGGTTCGCCGGGGAGCCCGAGTACGGCTGCACGTTGGCGTGGTCCACGCCGAACAGGCCCTTCGCCCGCTCGACGGCCAGGGCCTCGACGCGGTCGATGTTCTGCTGGCCCTCGTAGTAGCGGCGGCCCGGGTAGCCCTCGCTGTACTTGTTCTGGAGCACCGTGCCGGAGGCTTCGAGCACGGCGGCGGACACGTAGTTCTCACTGGGGATCAGGCGCAGGGTCTCGGCCTGGAGCGTTTCCTCCGCCGCGACGAAGGACGCCAGTTCGGGGTCGGTCGCGAAGAGGGCGGGGTGGCGGCGCGCGTTCATGGCGGCTCCTCCGGGGTCGATGTCGACAACTCGTCCCCGCGAGGCCCAGGCGAGCGGCCCTGTGTGCGGTCGTGCGCGCACGGCTCCCCCGGAGTCCGTTCTCCGTGCGCCAGTCGCCGTGCGTGGCGCCCACCCTAGCGGGCGCGCCACGAGAAAGGTTTCTCCGTCCGGTCCGCGAGCGAGGATGGACAGTGACGCCACCCTCGTCACAGGACCTGACCGACGATCGGAGACCCCGTGTCGACCACTGCTGATGCCATCCGCGCCGCCGACGCGCACAGCGCACACAATTACCACCCCCTGCCCCTCGTCGTCGCGTCGGCGGAGGGCGCCTGGATGACCGACGTGGAGGGCCGCAGGTACCTCGACATGCTCGCCGGGTACTCGGCGCTCAACTTCGGTCACGGCAACCGCCGGCTGATCGACGCCGCCCGCGCCCAACTGGAGCGGGTCACCCTGACCTCCCGCGCCTTCCACCACGACCGCTTCGCCGACTTCTGTACGGAGCTGGCGGCGCTGTGCGGCAAGGACATGGTGCTGCCCATGAACACCGGCGCCGAGGCCGTGGAGACGGCGGTGAAGACCGCCCGCAAGTGGGGCTACGAGGTCAAGGGCGTGCCGGACGGCCGGGCCAGGATCGTGGTCGCCGCCGACAACTTCCACGGCCGCACGACCACCATCGTGTCCTTCTCCACCGACCACGAGGCCCGCGACCACTTCGGCCCCTACACCCCCGGCTTCGACATCGTCCCGTACGGGGACCTCACGGCGCTGGCGAACGCCGTCACCGAGAACACCGTCGCCGTCCTGCTGGAGCCCGTCCAGGGCGAAGCGGGCGTCCTGGTCCCGCCCGCCGGATACCTGCCGGGCGTACGGGAACTGACGCGCGAGCGGAACGTCCTGTTCATCGCGGACGAGATCCAGTCGGGCCTCGGTCGGACCGGGAGGACCTTCGCCTGCGACCACGAGGGGGTCGTCCCCGACGTGTACGTCCTGGGCAAGGCGCTCGGCGGCGGCGTCGTGCCGGTGTCGGCGGTGGTGGCCGACCGGGACGTCCTCGGGGTGTTCCGGCCCGGCGAGCACGGGTCCACCTTCGGCGGGAACCCGCTCGCCTGCGCGGTCGCCCTGGAGGTGGTCGCGATGCTGCGCTCGGGCGAGTACCAGCAACGCGCCGCCGAACTCGGCGACCACCTGCACCGGGAGCTGAACCTGCTGGTCGGCGCGGGCGCGGTGACCGCCGTGCGCGGGCGCGGGCTGTGGGCCGGCGTGGACATCGACCCGGCCCGCGGGACGGGCCGGGAGATCTCCGAGCGGCTGATGGAGCTGGGGGTCCTGGTGAAGGACACCCACGGCTCCACGATCCGCATCGCGCCGCCGCTGGTGATCTCCAAGGAGGACCTGGACTGGGGGCTGGACCAGCTCAGGTCCGTCCTCGCCGGCTGATCGGCCGGCCGGTCGGCGGGCCGGGCGCCCGCCGACCGGTCAGAGGATGACGTGGGGCAGGAAGCGGGCGTACTCGTCCGTGACCGGTCCCGCCGATTCCCGGATGCCGAGCCCCGCCGACTCCTCCTCGACGACCCACGCGCCGAGCACGACGCGGTTGCCGTCGAAGTCGGGCAGCGGCGCGAGCGCCTGGAAGACGTACGTCTCCCCCTCGGTCGGGACGAACGGCTCGCCCCGCCCGCCCGCCTCGTGCAGCGTGACGCCGGCGCCCTCGCGGCCCAGCAGCGGCTTGGCCACGTAGCCGGGACCGCCCGCGTCGGCGAGCTCGCGCGGGCCGTCGAGGTAGGCGGGGAGCAGGTTCGGGTGCTCGGGGAACAGCTCCCACAGGACGGCCAGGAGCGCCTTGTTGGCGAGCAGCATCTTCCACACCGGCTCGATCCAGGCGGTGGTCCCGGAGCCGCCGCCGTGGTCGTAGGTGCCGAGCACCTGCGGGCCGAACTCGTCGGTGGCCAGCCATTCCCACGGGTAGAGCTTGAAGCAGCCGCGAATGAAGCGGAGCTTCTCGTCCACGAAGCGGCCCGCCAGACCGTCCCAGCCGATCTGCTCCACCGACAGGGCGTGCGTGGCCAGTCCGGCCTGTTCGGCGGTCTCCTGGAGGTAGGCGACCGTCATCAGGTCCTCGCCCAGCTCGTCCGTCTCGGAGTGCGCGAAGTGCAGCGGGCCGGGCGGCAGCAGTTCGGCCTGTCGGCGCCAGGCGTCGACGAGCCGCTCGTGGAGGGAGTTCCACTGGTCGGCGCCGGGGAAGCGCTCCTCCATCCAGAACCACTGCGGGCTCGCCGCCTCCACCAGGGAGGTGGGGGTGTCCGCGTTGTACTCCAGCAGCTTGGCGGGGCTGCCGGTGCCGTCGTAGCGCAGGTCGAACCGGCCGTAGAGGGAGGGCTGCTCGGCGCGCCGCCGCCAGGACTCGGTGATGAGCGCGATCAGCTTCGGGTCGGTGAGCCCGAGGTCGGCGAAGCGGTTCCGCTCGACGATGTGCGCGGCCGCGGCCAGGCACATGGCGTGCAGTTCCTCGACGACCCCCTCCAGCGCCTCGACCTCCGGGAGCGTGAAGGAGTAGTACGCGCTCTCGTCCCAGTAGGGGCGCAGGGAGTCGTCCGGGAAGCGGGTGAGGGGGTAGATCAGGCCCTGCTCCTCGACGGTCTTCTGCCAGTCGGGGCGGGGTTCGATGGTGTGGCGTTGCACGGGCTCAGCCGCCGCTGGAGCCGGAGCTCTTGTGGCCGCCGATGCCGCCGCGGGTGACGGCCGACTTGTCGAAGCTGCCGCCGGTCACCTTGCCGGCGCTGACGTGGCCGCCGTAGTAGTACGCGCCGCTGCCGCCGCTCTTGCAGTCCTTGTTGTTCAGGTGGTTCAGCGTGGTGCGGGACGCGCAGCGCTTGTCGGGCTCGTCGTTGCTTCCGCAGGCCACGAGGGTGGCGGCGAGCAGGCCCATGCCGCCCAGGGCGACCGCTCCCGACCGCATCCGGCGCCGGGTGGTGTTGCTGGTGTCCATGTGAATTTCGCTCCCCCTGTGTGACGTGTACTGCCGACGGCTGTCCGACAGCGTAGAGCGGGGGCACGCGGGGATGGAATCCGGCCGCCGTCACACCCTTGTCACGGTCGTGACCTACAGTCGCTTCGTGCTGATTGGGATGATTTGCGCACTGGGTGCGGCGGTCTGCTTCGGTACGGCGTCGGTGCTCCAGGCGGTGGCGGCGCGGGCGACGGCGCCGGGGACGGGTTCCGGCGTGGACGCCGCGCTGTTCCTGCGGGCGGTCCGGCAGTGGCGCTATCTGGTCGGACTCGGGCTCGACGGGGCCGGCTTCGTGCTCCAGATCGTAGCCCTGCGGCACCTGCCGATCTACGCGGTGGGCGCGGCGATGGCGTCCAGCCTGGCGGTGACGGCGGTGGTGGCGGCGCGGCTGCTGCACGCGCGGCTGTCGGGGCGCGAGTGGGGCGCGGTGGCCGTGGTGTGCGCGGGGCTGCTGATGCTGGGTCTGGCCTCGGGTGCGGAGGGCTCGGGCACCGGGTCGACGGCGCTGAAGTTCGGACTGCTCGCGGCGGCGGCGCTGGTCCTGCTGGTGGGGGCGGCGGCGGGCCGACTGCCGGACGGGCCGCGGGCGCTGGTGCTGGGCCTGGCGGCGGGTACGGGCTTCGGGGTCGTGGAGGTGGCGGTCCGGCTCATCGACTCGCTGACGCCGCGCGAGTTCGCGAACCCCGCGCTGTACGCGCTGCTGCTGGGCGGCGCGGCGGGGTTCCTGCTGCTCACCTCGTCCCTGCAGCGCGGCTCGGTGACGGCGGCGACGGCCGGGCTGGTGCTGGGCGAGACGGTCGGCCCGGCGCTGGTGGGGGTGATCTGGCTGGGCGACCGGACCCGGGAGGGGCTGACCTGGCTGGCGGTCCTCGGCTTCGCGGTGGCGGTGGCGGGCTCGCTCGCCCTCTCCCGCTTCGGGGAGCCGGAGCCGGTGTCGGGGGCGGGGGCGGAGTCGGGGGCGGGGCCCGACCCGTCGACGCCGGCGAGTTCCTCCTGACCAGCGGCGGCCCCCAGGGGCAGCGCGGCTGACCCGCGACGCGACCGGCGCGGTCAGCGGCGGCGACCTCGCGGGCCGCCGGGCCCTCGGCGGGCGGGGTGCGCGGACGGCGTCCCGGGCTGGTGCGCGGGCGGCGTCCCGGCCCCGTTCATCCGGCCGGCCGCGCAAGGGATGCCGCCCGCCCCCGGTCGGTGCAGGCTGCGGGCAAGGACAGCCATCACCGCACAGACGAGGACCGTGCCATGTCCCACCTCCGGCGCATCGGCGTCATCACCGGGGCGGCCGCGCTGCTGCTCACCGCCACCGCCTGCTCGGGCCTCGGCCGGAGCACGGTCGGCACCCTCACCTTCCGCGGCCACGACTCCCCGGCCGAAGTGACCTACACCAACACCCCGGTCAAGGGCTGCCACCGGATCAACGTGCCGGCCGGCGCCACCCACGTCGAGAACAACACCGCCGTCGACGTCGTGCTGTACCGGACGCCGGACTGCAAGAAGCCGGACCCGGAGGGCGGCAGCTACATCGCCACCACCCTCTCGAACGTCACCGCCCCCGAGAGCCTGCCCTGGCGCAGCTTCAGCGTCATCCACTGAGCACCGACCGGCAGCCGGCCGGTCAGGGCAGGACCGCCAGCAGGGCGGCCAGGGTCGGGGCCCAGGCACTGTCGGACGGGGCGCCGTACCCCACCACCAGGGCGTCCCGCACGGGCAGCTCCGAGTCCGGGTGCCGGTGGCGCGCCAGGCCCTCCAGGGCCAGGTCCTGCCAGGCCGCGGCCTGCACCAGCGAGCGTTCCGCGCCCGCCGGCAGGTCCAGCACCGCGTGCAGCCCCGCCGCGATCCCGGACACGGGGACCCTCCCGGCCAGGGCGGCCACCAGCTCGTCCCGGCGGCGCCGCTGGCGCAGCCGCATGCCGCGCACGTGGCGGTCGTAGGCCCCCGAGCCGATGAACCGCGCCAACGTCAGCTGCTCCAGCGCGCTGGAGGTCCAGTCGCTGCCGCCCTTGGCCACCAGTACCTCGTCCAGCAGGTCGGGCGGGACCACCATCCAGCCCATCCGCAGCGCCGGCGACAGGGACTTGCTCGCCGTGCCCAGGTAGACCACCCGGTCCGGGTCCAGGCCCTGGAGGGCGCCGACGGGCTGGCGGTCGTAGCGGAACTCCCCGTCGTAGTCGTCCTCCAGGATCAGGCCGCCGCGGGTGCGCGCCCAGTCCACCGCCGCCGCCCGCCGGCCGGGCGTGAGGGCCGCGCCCGTCGGGAACTGGTGCGCGGGGGTGAGCAGTACGGCGCCGGTGCGGGGGCCGAAGCCGGCCAGGTCCGTGGTGCGGGCCCCGTCCCCGTCCAGCCACAGCGGGCGGGTCGTGAGGCCGGCGCCGGTGAGCAGGTCGCGGTGGACGTCGAGGCCGTAGCCCTCCACCGCCACCTCCCGGACCCGGCGCTCGCGCAGCACCCGGCCCAGCAGCATCAGCCCGTGGGTGAAGCCCGCGCACAGCACGATCCGGTCCGGATCCGCGTACACCCCGCGCGCCCGCGCCAGGTAGCCGGCCAGCGCCTCGCGCAGCTCGACCCGGCCGCGGGCGTCCGTCGCGTAGCCGAAGGCCTCGTTCGGGGCGTCGGTCAGCGCCCGCCTGGCCGCCGCGAGCCAGGCCGTACGGGGGAAGCCGCCCAGGTTGGGCGAACCGGGCAGCAGGCTGTACGCGGGCCCCCGGCGCGCGGGGTGCCGGGTCCGTGCGGCGGCGGCCGCCCGGCGCGGCCGGGCCCGCTCGGCGACCCGGGTGCCGGAACCCTGCCGGGCCGTCAGCCAGCCCTCGGCGACGAGTTCGGCGTACGCCTCGGCGACCGTGTTGCGGGCGATCCCGAGGTCGGCCGCGAAGGACCGGGAGGACGGCAGCCGGGTGCCGGGCGCGAGCCGTCCGCCGCGCGCGGCCTCCCGCAGCGCCTCGGTGAGCGCGGCGCGCAGGCCCCGGCCGGCCGCGAGGTCCAGGTGCAGGTCGGCACCGAAAGTGGCCCATGATCCCGTCATGGGGATGGACCATAGTCGCGGGCCGCCCGGTCCCTACGGTGGAGGCATGAGCAACCACAGCGCGTCCACCGCACTCGCCGCCGCACACACCCCCCGCATGCAGCTGGCCAAGCTGGCCCCCGAGTTCTACAAGGCCGTCATCGGGCTGGAGATCGCCTCGAAGAAGGGCCTGGACCCGGCCCTCGTCGAACTGGTCAAGATCCGTGCCTCGCAGGTCAACCACTGCGCGTTCTGCCTCGACATGCACACCAAGGACGCCCTCGCGGCGGGCGAGAGCGTCGAGCGCGTCGTGCAGCTCGCCGCCTGGGAGGAGTCGCGGCACTTCTACACGGAGAAGGAGCTGGCGGCGATCGAACTGACCGAGGCCGTCACCGTCCTGACGGACGGTTTCGTACCCGACGAGGTGTACGCGCGCGCCGCCGCGCACTTCGAGGAGGCGGAACTGGCCCAGCTGATCGCCGTGATCGCGACGATCAACGTCTGGAACCGGATCGGCGTCACCACCCGCAGCACCCCCGGCCACTACACCCCGGGCCAGTACCAGCAGGGCTGAGGACGGATCCGGGGTGCCGGTCGGCCGGTCACCGCGGGCGGAACGACTCCACGGCGGCCGTCAGGCGGGCCCGTACGGTTTCTCCGTCGGCGGCCGGGCCGGCCGCCAGCAGCGCCCACCGCCCGCCGCCCGGCGTGGTCACGATCCGCTCCACGCCCCGGCGGCGGTTGCCGGTCTCCGCGCTGTCGTACTCGTAGACCAGCTCGCAGGCACCGCCTGCGACCGGTTCGAGGGAGACCTCGCGGTAGCCCGGGTTCGCGCCCAGGGTCCCGGAGGACATCCGCAGCAGCTCGCACTCGCCCGTCGCGGCGGACTCGGTGATCCGGAAGACCTGGAGCAGGGCGCTGCGGTCGCCGGGCAGCCGGTAGAAGGATCCGCTGCCGTTCTCGTCAGGGCTGCGCTGCCAGCCGTCGGGGACGGCCACCGAGAAGCCCGCCCCGTCGCGCACCACGGTGTAACCGGCGGGGCCGGTACCGGTGCTCGGGGCGGCGCTCGCGCCCGTACCGGCGCCCGTGCCGGGGACCGGGCCGGGCGTCGTCGGCGCGCCCGTACCGGGCCCGGTACTCGGGACCGGGCTCGGGACCGCGCTCTGCGCGGGCGCGGCGCCGGTCGGGGCCGCCGACGGCTCCTCGGAGGTGGTCAGCGAGACCGCCGGGCCGGGGCCCGCCGCGTTCTCCGTCCCGCCCTGCCCGGTCAGGACGAACCACCCCGCCACGAAGGCCCCGCCGACCATGACGGCCACCGCTCCGACCAGCAACGGCCCCCGCGCCTTCGACGCCGGGCGGGCCCGGGGCGGCAGCGGAACCACCACCGGCGGCTCCGGCGCCCAGGCGACGTGCTGCGGCAGGGGCGGAAGCGGCAGCCCGGAGGGCGGCGCCACCGGGTGGGGGAAGTCATCCTTCACCGGCGGCACGGAAGGCGCGGACGGCAGGGGCGGCGCGGGCGGCGCGGGCGGCACGGACGGGAGGTCGTCCCGTGCCGGCGGCACGGACGGCAGGGGCGGCGCGGAAGGCGCGGGCGGCAACCCCGGACGCGGCGGCTCGGCGGGGCGCGCGGGTGCGTCCGTGCGCGGTGGCTCGGCAGGACGCGGGGGATCGAGGGGACGCGGCCCCCAGTCCCACCGCTGCGACTGTGGTTCCCGCTCGTCCTCGCTCACCTGGCGACCCTATTTTCCGCTCGACGCACTCGACAGTCGCATTCACGCCAAAGCGCCCCGGCCAGGTTTGGCCGGGGCGCTCGACGTTCAGGGGATCGGCCGTCCGGGCGGGCCGGACGGGCGGATCAGATCAGGCCGAGCTCGCGCACCGCGTCGCGCTCCTCGACGAGCTCCGCCACGGACGCGTCGATGCGCGCACGGGAGAACTCGTTGATGTCCAGGCCCTGGACGATCTCGTACTTGCCGTCCTTGGTGGTGACGGGGAAGGAGGAGATGATGCCCTCCGGGACGCCGTAGGAGCCGTCCGACGGGATGCCCATCGAGGTCCAGTCGCCCGCGGCGGTGCCGTTGACCCAGGTGTGCACGTGGTCGATGGCGGCGTTGGCGGCCGAGGCGGCCGAGGACGCGCCACGGGCCTCGATGATCGCGGCGCCGCGCTTGGCGACGGTCGGGATGAAGGTGTCGGCCAGCCACTGCTCGTCGGCGACGACCTCGGCGGCGTTCTTGCCGGCGATCTCCGCGTGGAAGACGTCCGGGTACTGGGTCGCCGAGTGGTTGCCCCAGATGGTGAGGCGCTTGATGTCGGTGACGTCGGCGCCGGTCTTCTTCGCGAGCTGCGAGATCGCCCGGTTGTGGTCCAGACGGGTCATCGCGGTGAAGCGCTCGGCCGGTACGTCCGGAGCGGCGGCCTGCGCGATGAGCGCGTTGGTGTTGGCCGGGTTGCCCACGACCAGGACCTTGATGTCGTCCGCGGCGTGCGCGTTGATCGCGGCGCCCTGCGGCTTGAAGATGCCGCCGTTGGCGGAGAGCAGGTCACCGCGCTCCATGCCCTTGGTGCGCGGGCGGGCGCCCACGAGCAGCGCGACGTTGGCGCCGGCGAAGCCCTGGTTCGGGTCGTCGAAGATGTCGATGCCCTTGAGCAGCGGGAAGGCGCAGTCGTCGAGCTCCATGGCGGTGCCCTCGGCGGCCTTCATGCCCTGGGGGATCTCCAGGAGGCGGAGCTTGACCGGCACGTCCGCGCCGAGCAGGTGGCCGGAGGCGATGCGGAAGAGCAGCGCGTAGCCGATCTGGCCGGCAGCGCCGGTCACGGTGACATTCACGGGAGTGCGGGTCATGGCCTTCTCCGTTAGACAGCTGGCGGTGGGGCGTCCCTGCCCCATGTGCTGGTCCCCGGGTGCGGGGCGGACGCCGCTTCGCAGCCTGTGAATCTTGACGTGAAGAGACATCCGCCGTCAGGCTATCCGACCCGCGGGGCCCCCAACCCCCGGCCCCGTGTGGTCCACGGCACACGCGCCGCGTCCGAACCGCCGGCGAAGGGGCCCCCGTAGGCGTCCATGGCCTCGGTGAAGGCGGTCGGGCTGACGGCGTCGATCCGCTGACGACCGGGCAGCTCGATCGCGGCGGCCCGGACGAACGCCTCGACCGCGCCGTTGACGAGCGAGGCGACCGAGCCCGTCAGGGGCTCCCGGGCCACCGGAACCGGGCGGCACGGCGGCCGTGACGGCCCGCCGCGCCGGTCCGGCGCGCGGACCGCTCAGCGGACGGTGAAGCGGACCGCGGTTTCCAGGAACGGGATCGTCAGCCACGGACCGGGCTCGATGACCATCGCGAGCAGCGTGATCGCCACGCCCAGCAACCCGTACGTGACCATGTCCGTGAAGCGGGAGCGCACCGCGAGCATGCCCACCGAGGGCAACGCGCGCCGCATCACGGCCGCCGCGAGCAGGGCGATGCCGATCGCCAGGCAGCCCGCGCGCGGCCGGCCCGTCGCGGTCAGCAGCAGCCCCACCGCGGTCGCGGCGAGGACGCCGAGCATCGGCCACTGCCGGGCGGGCGTGGACACGGCCCCGGGGATGGCCCGGCCGCCGCCCTCGGGGCGGGCCGTGTCCTGGGTGACGGCGGGGAAGCGCCGCGACCGCGCGGCCGCCCGGTCCGACGCCACGGGGCCGACGGCCCCTTCGGGCCCGGCCTCCGCCGGCTCGGGCGCCGCCGGCTCGGCCGCCGGCTCCGGTCCGCCGTCCGCTCCCGCGCCGGTGTCCGTCCCCGTTGCGGCGTCGGTACCGGGCTCCGGGCGCGTGCCCGGTCCACCCGGCTCCGGCTCGCCCCCGGCGGTCGGGCCGCCGTCCGCGTCGTGCTCAGCCCGCACTGGTGATCCGCTCCGCCGCCTCGACCACGTTCACCAGCAGCTGCGCGCGGGTCATCGGGCCGACGCCGCCCGGGTTGGGCGAGATCCAGCCCGCCACCGCGGCGACGCCCGGGTGGACGTCCCCGACGATCTTGCCGCCCTCGTCGCGGCTGACGCCCACGTCGAGCACCGCCGCGCCCGGCTTCACGTCCTCCGGCTTGACCAGGTGCGGCACGCCCGCCGCCGCGACGATGATGTCCGCCTGTCGCAGCAGCCCGGAGAGGTCGCGCGTACCGGTGTGGCACAGGGTCACGGTGGCGTTCTCGGACTTGCGGGTGAGCAGCAGGCCGATGGACCGGCCGACGGTGATGCCGCGGCCCAGGACGACCACGTGCGCGCCGTTGATGGCCACGCCGTGGTGGCGCAGCAGTTCGACGATGCCGTACGGGGTGCAGGGCAGCGGGCCAGGCTCGTTGAGCACCAGCCGGCCGAGCGACATGGGGTGCAGGCCGTCCGCGTCCTTGGTGGGGTCCATCAGTTCCAGGACGCGGTTGGTGTCGATGCCCTTGGGGAGCGGCAGTTGGACGATGTAGCCCGTGCAGTCGGGGTTGGCGTTGAGCTCCCGCACGACCTCCTCGATGTCCTCCTGGGAGGCGGTGGCGGGCAGTTCGCGCTGGATCGAGGCGATGCCCACCTCGGCGCAGTCCTTGTGCTTTCCGTTGACGTACCAGCGACTGCCCGGGTCGTCGCCGACGAGCAGCGTGCCGAGGCCGGGGGTGATGCCCCGGTCCTTCAGCGCCGCCACCCGGGCGGTCAGTTCGGACTTGATCGCGGCTGCGGTGGCCTTGCCATCGAGAATCTGGGCGGTCATGTCGCCATCCTCCCGGATGGAGTGGCCCCGGTTCCAGTCAAGGTGCTCGACGGGGTCCCCCGTTGATTGCACTTGCACAACAAGTAAGGGGCCCAGCGGCAACCGGCTGGACAAGCAACCGTCGGCCCGACGACGATGCATCGAACCAGAGTGCCGCGGGCAGTGCCGGGGGGCGGACCGCAAGTTGCAGAGTTCCTCCGCGCGTGTTGCCGTGCGTCCCCGCACTTCCACGGAGGAACACCCAAAGATGAGCTTCGGCGACCCGAACAACCCGTACGGACAGCAGCCCCAGGCCCCGCAGGGCCAGCAGCCCGGCTACGGCTACCCGCAGCAGGCCCCCCAGGGCGTCCCCGCGCAGGCCGGCTACGGCTACCCGCAGGGCACCCAGGCCGGCCCCGGCGGCTACCCGGGCATGCCGGTCACGATGCCCGGTGGTGTCAAGGCCGCCCGCGTCATGCTCTGGGTCATCGCCGGCCTCCAGATCGTCGGCGTCGGCGTGCTGTTCGCGGTGATCGCCCTGATCGAGCAGCTGAAGAAGGACCCCGAGCTCCAGGGCAACGCCCAGTTCGCGGACATGGCCAAAATGGGCTCCGGCGTGGTGTTCGCCCTGATCGCCCTCGCGGTGGTCTACCTGATCGTCTCGATCGTGCTCGCGGTCAAGATCGGTAAGGGTGGCAACGGCACCCGCATCGGCATCATCGTCTACGCGTCCCTCGGCATCCTGCTGAGCCTGTACCCGTTCTTCCCGCTCAGCCTGGTGCACCTGGTGCTGCTGATCCTCGTCATCGTCTTCGTGGCGAAGTCGGACGGCTCGGCCTGGTTCAACCGCCAGCGCTGATCCCCGCTCAACGGCGAAGGCCGCGTCCCGCAGTGCGGGGCGCGGCCTTCGTCGTGCGAGGGGCCCGGGGTCAGTGGAAGAAGTGGCGGGTCCCGGTGAAGTACATGGTCACGCCGGCCTTCTTCGCGGCCTCGATCACCTGCTCGTCGCGCACGGAACCACCCGGCTGGACGACGGCCTTGATGCCGGCGGCCGTCAGGATCTCCAGCCCGTCGGGGAAGGGGAAGAACGCGTCGGAGGCGGCGTACGAGCCCTGCGCGCGCTCGGCGCCCGCCCGCTCGACGGCCAGCTTCGCCGAGTCGACGCGGTTGACCTGGCCCATGCCGACCCCGACCGAGGCGCCGTCCTTGGCGAGCAGGATCGCGTTGGACTTGACGGCCCGGCAAGCCTTCCACGCGAAGGCCAGACCGGCCAGTTCCTCGGCGGACAGGGCGTCACCGGTGGCCAGCGTCCAGTTCGCCGGGTCGTCGCCCTCGGCCTGGAACAGATCGGACTGCTGGAGCAGCGCGCCGCCGCTGATCGGCTTGAGGTCGCCCGGCTGGTGCGGGGTGCCGTCCACCTTCAGGACGCGGATGTTCTTCTTCTTCGCGAGGACCTCGACGGCGCCGTCCTCGTAGGCGGGCGCGGCGACGACCTCGGTGAAGATCTCCGCGATCTGCTCGGCGAGCTCGACGGTCACCGGCCGGTTCACGGCGATGACGCCGCCGAACGCCGACAGCGGGTCGCAGGCGTGCGCCTTGCGGTGGGCCGCGGCCACGTCGGTGTCCACGGCGATGCCGCACGGGTTGGCGTGCTTGATGATCGCGACGCAGGGCTCGGCGTGGTCGTAGGCGGCCCGGCGGGCCGCCTCCGTGTCGACGTAGTTGTTGAAGGACATCTCCTTGCCGTGCAGCTGCTCGGCGTTGGCGAGCCCGCCCGGCTGACCGTCCGTGTAGATCGCGGCGGCCTGGTGCGGGTTCTCGCCGTAGCGCAGGGTCGACTTGCGCTCCCAGGCGCCGGCGAGGAACTCGGGCAGCGCCGCGTCCTCGGACTCGGGCGCGTACGCGTTCGTGAACCAGGAGGCGACGGCCACGTCGTAGGCGGCGGTGTGCTGGAAGGCCTCGGCCGCGAGCCGCTTGCGGGCGCTCAGGTCGAAGCCGCCGTTCTTCGCCGCGTCGAGGACGTCGGCGTAGCGGGCGGGGCTCGTGACGACGGCGACCGACGGGTGGTTCTTGGCCGCGGCGCGGACCATCGAGGGGCCGCCGATGTCGATCTGCTCCACGCACTCGTCCGGCGTGGCGCCCGACTGGACGGTCGCGAGGAAGGGGTAGAGGTTGACGACGACCAGGTCGAAGGGCTCGACGCCCAGCTCGGCGAGCTGGTTGCGGTGGTCCTCCAGGCGCAGGTCGGCGAGGATGCCGGCGTGCACCCGCGGGTGCAGGGTCTTGACGCGGCCGTCGAGGCACTCGGGGAAGCCGGTGAGCTCCTCGACCTTGGTGACGGGCACCCCGGCCGCGGCGATCTTCGCGGCGGTCGAGCCGGTGGAGACGAGCGCGACGCCCGCCTCGTGCAGGCCGCGGGCCAGCTCTTCCAGTCCCGTCTTGTCGTAGACGCTGACGAGCGCACGACGGATCGGCCGCTGGGTCGTGGTCGGTTCGTTGTTGTTCGCGCTGGCTGCGGGCTCTACGCGCTCTGCGGCGGTCACTGGATCGTTACCTTTCGTCCCTCAATGCGATAGCCGTGCCGGGCCAGGCGCCCCACGACGTCGACGAGCAGCTGACGCTCGACTTCCTTGATCCGCTCGTGCAGAGCGGCTTCGCCCTCCGCGTCCCTGATCTCCACGACACCCTGGGCGATGATCGGCCCGGTGTCCACGCCGCCGTCCACGAAGTGGACCGTGCAGCCGGTGACCTTCGCGCCGTAGGCGAGGGCGTCCCGTACGCCGTGCGCGCCGGGGAAGGCGGGGAGGAGGGCGGGATGGGTGTTGATGAACCGGCCGCCGAAGCGGTCGATGAAGCTCGCGCCCACGATCTTCATGAACCCGGCGGAGACGACGAGGTCCGGGGCGTGGGCGGCGGTCGCGCCGGTGAGCGCCTCGTCCCACTCCGCACGGCTGCCGTAGGCCTTGACGGGACACACGAAGGTGGGGATCCCGGCCTTCTCCGCCCGTTCCAGGCCGGCGATGTTCTCGCGGTCCGCGCCGACGGCGACGACCTCGGCGCCGAAGCCCTCGGCTCCGCCGGGGTGGGCTTCGATGGCGTCGAGCAGGGCCTGGAGGTTGGTGCCGGAGCCGGAGACCAGCACGACCAGGCGGGAGGCGGGCATGGGAGGCCCTTTCTTACGGGAATGCCGTCGTTGGTCTTGTGTGGTCGTACGAAACTACGACGTGCCGACTCATGGGCAACCGTACGAAGCCACCGACCGCCTGCAACGATACCCGCACACCCGACCGCCCCCGAGGGACGGGGGGACGGGCGGGCGGTAGCGTCTGCATACGAGCCGCGCACGCCGCGGAGCGCGCCGCCGGACGCGGCACCCACCGCGTCCACGACACAGGGGAAGTAACGCACTCGATGCCGGACCGCCGTCAGCCCGACTCCTCGACCGACGACAACCCCTTCGCGGCTCCCCCCGAGGGCCGGCCCGACCAGCCGTGGAAGCCGCGCGGCGGCGGCCCGGGCCAAGGCCCGGGCCAGGACCCCGGCCCAGGTCAGGGGCCCGGCCAGGGCCCCGGCGGAACCCCCGAGGGGGGTGGCGGTCCCGCGCGCTGGGACCCGATGGACCCCGTGCAGCGCCGGGCGCGGTACGCGCTGCTGGCGGGTATGTGGGGCTTCTTCTTCGGCATCTTCGGCATCCCCTCGATGGGGCTGCTGCTGGGCGCGCTCGCCATGTACTGGGGCATCAGCGCGCTCCGCGGCGGGCCGGCTCCGGAGTCCGGGGCCGCCGCGGCGGCCGTCTTCGGCGGCGCGGCGCAGCCCGCGCGCACCGGGTCGAAGCCCGACCGGCTCGCCGCCCTGGGGCCCGCGGCCCGCCCGCAGCGGGCGGCCGCGGTCAGCGGCCTGGTGACGGCCTCGCTGGCGCTGCTGCTGGCGGCGAGCTCGTACGCGCTGCAGATCGCGTACAAGGACTTCTACGTCTGCCGCGACGACGCCCTGACGCGCACGGCGGAACTCCAGTGCAACACCCTGCTCCCGGACAACGTCATCGGCGACATCCTGAAGGTCCAACGCTGACGCGAACCGCTCCCCGCACGCGGACGGCCGGCCCCGGAAGGGCTCGGGGGCGGGCACCCCCTGGATCCGGGCGGCCACCACGGCCTGCGGCAACAGCCGTTCGGG
>NZ_JBEZKS010000032.1:0-92568 GCF_040651775.1 Streptomyces sp. NPDC048383 | reverse complement strand
GGCGGGGGGGCGCCGCCGCGCGGCCGCCCCCGGCGCCGGCCGCCGGCGCGGGGGGCCCCGCCCCGCGCCGGGCCCCCCCGCCCCCCCCCCCGCGCCGGCGGCCCGGCCGCTACGGCAGGGCCAGCATCCGCTCCAGGGCGAGCTTGGCGAAGCTCTCCGTCTCCTTGTCGACCTGGATCCGGTTGACGAGGTTGCCCTCGGCCAGGGACTCCAGGGTCCACACCAGGTGGGGGAGGTCGATGCGGTTCATCGTGGAGCAGAAGCAGACCGTCTTGTCGAGGAAGACGACCTCCTTGTCCTCCGCAGCGAAACGATTCGCCAGGCGGCGGACCAGGTTCAGCTCGGTCCCGATGGCCCACTTGGAGCCGGCCGGGGCCGCCTCCAGCGCCTTGATGATGTACTCGGTCGACCCGACGTAGTCCGCCGCCGCCACGACCTCGTGCTTGCACTCGGGGTGCACCAGGACGTTCACGCCGGGGATACGGGCGCGCACGTCGTTGACGGAGTCCACCGAGAACCGGCCGTGCACCGAGCAGTGACCGCGCCACAGGATCATCTTGGCGTCGCGCAGCTGCTGGACGGTCAGGCCGCCGTTCGGCTTGTGCGGGTTGTAGAGCACGCAGTCGTCGAGGGACATGCCCATGTCGCGGACGGCGGTGTTGCGGCCGAGGTGCTGGTCCGGCAGGAAGAGGATCTTCTCACCCTGCTCGAACGCCCAGTCCAGGGCCTTCTTGGCGTTGGACGACGTGCAGATCGTGCCGCCGTGCTTGCCGGTGAACGCCTTGATGTCGGCGGACGAGTTCATGTACGAGACGGGGACGGTGACATCGGCGATGCCCGCGTCCGTCAGGACGTCCCAGCACTCCGCGACCTGCTCGGCGGTGGCCATGTCGGCCATCGAACAGCCCGCCGCGAGGTCCGGCAGGACGACCTTCTGGTCGTCGGAGGTCAGGATGTCGGCCGACTCGGCCATGAAGTGGACGCCGCAGAAGACGATGTACTCGGCCTCCGGCTTGGCGGCGGCGTCCTTGGCCAGCTTGAAGGAGTCGCCGGTGACGTCGGCGAACTCGATGACCTCGTCACGCTGGTAGTGGTGGCCGAGGATGAACACCTTGTCCCCGAGCTTCTCCTTGGCCGCGCGGGCGCGCGCCACGAGGTTCGGGTCCGACGGGGAGGGCAGGTCGCCGGGGCACTCCACCCCGCGCTCGCTCTTGGGGTCGGCCTCGCGGCCGAGCAGCAGCAGGGCAAGAGGCGTCGGCTGGACGTCCAAGGGCTGGGCGGTGGTCACGACACGCACCCTTTCTGTTCTGCGACGGGGAACTTCGGTCGGCAACTTCGTACGACTTCTCGTCTATTTGACGTTATCTATCATAACCGCTTCATGTCACTTTGACGATGCCGATAGTGTCGATGTGACGCATTCGCCGCCGGGGCCGTCCAGCCGCCGGCCCGGTCGGCCGGCTCCGCCCACCCGCCCGCGTGGGTGTGCGAGCATGAATGTCTGAGACAAGAAGGCAGGACCCGGAATGAATCCGTGGTCCCGCTGGTTGCCACCGACGGCAAGAGTCCGACGTTTCCCCAGCCTCCGGCGGGGAGCCGCCCACTTCGGGAGTGAATGCAGATGTCCGTACAGGACGACAAGACCACTGTGAGCGACGGCATCCTCCTGTCCGACGCCGCCGCCGAGAAGGTCAGGACCCTGCTGGAGCAGGAAGGCCGCGAGGACCTGGCGCTGCGCGTCGCCGTCCAGCCCGGTGGCTGCTCCGGCCTGCGCTACCAGCTCTTCTTCGACGAGCGTTCCCTCGACGGTGACGTCGTCAAGGACTTCGACGGGGTCAAGGTCGTCACCGACCGGATGAGCTCCCCGTACCTGCACGGCGCCTCGATCGACTTCGTCGACACCATCGAGAAGCAGGGCTTCACCATCGACAACCCGAACGCCACCGGCTCCTGCGCCTGCGGCGACTCGTTCAGCTAGTCCGGCCGCGCCGGCCCGGCCGGTAGAGCCGAGAGCAGACGAGGGCCCGGGTCCCGGTCGCATCCGACCGGGACCCGGGCCCTCGCGCGTTCTTCCGGAGCCGTTACTGGCGGGGGAGCGGTTTGCCCGTCGTCGCGTCGACCACCTTGCGGTCGCCGAGCGGCTGCTTGAGCGTCACCGTCTCGGACATCTCCTGCGCGATCATGATGCAGGCTCCGCCCGGCTTGTTCGGGGTGTCGGTGATCTTCACCAGCACCGAGGTGCCCTCCTCCCGCGCCTCCACGGCGTAGGTGCTGCACGCCCCGCCCCAGAAGTTCACGGTCAGCTTCCGGTCGGCCTCGGCGTACGAGAACCCGGGCACGGTACGACCCTGCGGGGGCACCGGGGTCCCGCCGCCCTCGGCGGCGGCCGGCTCCACCACGGTGTGGCCCGCTCCGCCGGACTTGCCCGCCACCTCGAACAGCCAGGCCGGCACCAGGCCCCGGCCGCCGTCGACCGTCCCCGGCGCCAGGCCGAGCACGGCTCCCCGTACGGACTCCGTCCGCGGCGGCTTCATCGGACGCGGCTCCGGGTTGCACGGCACCGTGTCCGTGGCCCCCACGGGCGTGTCCGGGGTCAGCGGGACCGAGGTCGCGCAGCCGCTCGGGTTCGGTCCCGTGCCGTCGCCGGTGTTGCGGGCGTTGAGCCGCGCCAGTGCCTCGACGGCGCCGACCACGGGCCGCTCCCCGGACCGGACCGGGGCCTTCAGCTCACCGCTGCCGGCCACCACGCGGGAGTCCGCGCCCACGCTCACCTTGCTGGACCAGCCCTGGGTGGCCAGGCCGCCCACCAGCGGGTCGGCGCTCACCACCCGGACCGCGCCCTGGACGAGCCGGGCGTCCACCTTGGCGTCACCCTGACCCGCGGCCGCGAGCACCGGCGCCGCGGCGGCCCTGGCCGCCTCCTCGGACACCGGCGTGGCCGCTCCGCCACCCGGCGCGACGGGGGAGTCCGCCCCGCCCCGCGGCAGGGTCGCCGGGCCGCAGGTGTCCTTGCCCCGCACGCAGTCGTCGCCCGCGCCGTTGCCCGTGCCGTCACCCGTGCCCGGGACGCCTTGGAACCGGGAGAAGCTCCAGGTGCCGGGGGCCTGACGGGTCACCGTGAGTCGGGGCCCCGAGCCGTCGGCGCCCTCGCCCACCTGCCAGACGTCACCGACGAGTCGGGGCGCGCCCTCGATGCCCAGGGCCTTCGCGAGCCGGGTCACCTCGTCGGAGGTCACCTCGCCGGACGCCGCGAAGGCGGGCGCCGAAGCCGGCGCCTCCGGCAGCGGCACGTCCGCCGTGTAGGTCACCCCGGAGCCGGCGGGGTCCGGCTCCCCGGGGGCGATGCCGGGTCCCGTCGGCGCCCCCGTTCCCGCCGCCTCGCGGGGCGCGGAGGCCGCCCTGTCACCCGTACGGCCGCCATCCGTACCGCCGCCGTGGGCGGTGGAGGCCCAGTAGGCCGTGCCGCCGCCGGCCAGCAGGACGGCCGCCGCGATCGAGCCGATGGCCCAGGACGGCCGCCGTCGTGTGGCGCTTGATGTGTCGGGTTGTTCGCTGGTCACCGATTCGCTCCTTCGCCCGTCCCGCGGTACGTGATGCGGGTGTGACGTGGCAGCGCCGGAACCGGTTCCCCCGGGACTTCCCGAGGGTGGAACTCAGTCCCCGTACGCCGCCGTGGAGGCGATCAGCCGGGCCGAGTCCGGCGGCACGCTGACGCCGTGGATCTGCGAGGGCGCCACCCGGACCGGCCGGGGCCCCTCCGGGACCGTCCAGTGCGGGGCCATCCGGGCGCAGTCGCCCAGCAGCCGTGCGAAGCCGGGCCGCGCGTTCGCGGCGTACTCGACGTGCCCGAAGCCATCGGTGTAGGTCATGGGGGCACGTTAAGCACGCCACGACGAGCGAAGGAAGTCCTACTACGGGGTAGTTTCTGCCGGTCGGCCGCAGGGCCGCGACCGGGTAGTTTTGACTGTCCCCTTGCCGTCCTCCGCAGGAGCGTCCACGCCGTGCGCATCGCAGTCACCGGCTCCATCGCCACCGACCACCTCATGACCTTCCCGGGCCGTTTCGCGGACCAGCTGGTCGCGGACCAGCTCCACACGGTCTCCCTCTCCTTCCTCGTCGACAACCTCGATGTCCGGAGAGGCGGAGTCGGCCCGAACATCTGCTTCGGCATGGGTCAGCTCGGCACCCGCCCGATCCTCGTCGGCGCAGCCGGCTCGGACTTCGACGAGTACCGCGCCTGGCTGGAGCGGCACGGCGTCGACACCGACTCCGTACGCATCTCCGAGGTGCTGCACACCGCCCGCTTCGTCTGCACCACCGACGCGGACCACAACCAGATCGGCTCCTTCTACACCGGCGCCATGAGCGAGGCCCGGCAGATCGAGCTGAAGGCCGTCGCCGACCGGGTGGGCGGTCTCGACCTCGTCCTCATCGGCGCCGACGACCCCGAGGCAATGCTCCGCCACACGGAGGAGTGCCGCACCCGCGGGATCCCCTTCGCCGCGGACTTCTCGCAGCAGATCGCCCGCATGGACGGCGACAACATCCGCACCCTGATGGAGGGGGCGACGTACCTCTTCTCGAACGAGTACGAGAAGGGCCTCATCGAGTCGAAGTCCGGCTGGAGCGACGAGGAGATCCTCGCCAAGGTCGGCACCCGCGTCACCACCCTCGGCGCGCGGGGCGTGCGCATCGAGCGGGCCGGTGAGGAGCCGATCGTCGTCGGCTGCGCCGAGGAGACCGCGAAGGTCGACCCGACCGGCGTCGGCGACGCGTTCCGCGCGGGCTTCCTGACCGGCCTCGGCTGGGGCGTCGGCCTGGAGCGGGCCGCGCAGGTCGGCTGCATGCTGGCCACCCTCGTCATCGAGACGCTGGGCACCCAGGAGTACACCCTGGCCCGGGCGCACTTCATGGAGCGCTTCACCAAGGCGTACGGCGACGACGCGGCCTCCGAGGTCCGCGCCCACCTCGCCTCCTGACGCGGACGCACCCCACGCGGACGCACCACCCCGGCCCCGACCCGCCTCCCCGGCGGGCCGGGGCCGTCGCGCGTCGCGGGCCGGGAGCGCCCGGTCCGGCTCAGACCAGCCGGCGCACCGTGTACGCCACGCCCGCCGGCCGGTCCGCCTCACCGAGGTACGCGTGCCCCCGCATCACGCACCAGGCGGGGACGTCCAGGCGCGCGACCTCGTCGTCGGACAGGACGGTCACCGTCCCCCCGACCTGGAC
Source organism: Streptomyces sp. NPDC048383 (assembly GCF_040651775.1). NCBI lineage: Bacteria > Bacillati > Actinomycetota > Actinomycetes > Kitasatosporales > Streptomycetaceae > Streptomyces > Streptomyces sp. NPDC048383. Next base: position 87,339 of record NZ_JBEZKS010000032.1, on the reverse strand, counting down.
GGTGCCGATCGCCCGGGCCAGCTCGATCACCGGCTGCGGACACCGCAACCCCAGGGCGTCCACCTCCACGGACTCCGCGACGGGCGCCGCGGCCGGCGCCTGCGACACGCCGAGCTTCTCCCGTACGCCGGCCACCGCGCCCGGCAACACCTCCAGGAAGCCGTTGACCTGATCGGCGGTGGTGCCCGGCGGCAGGGACACCCGTACGTTCCCCTCCGACAGCACCCCCATCGCCCGCAGCACGTGACTGGGGGTCAGCGTGGAGCTGGTGCAGGAGGAGCCGGACGACACCGAGAAGCCGGCCCGGTCCAGCTCGTGCAACAGGGTCTCGCCGTCGACGTACAGGCAGGAGAAGGTGACCAGGTGCGGGAGCCGGCGCTCGGCGTCGCCCACCACCTCCACGTCCGGGACCAGCCGGGCCACCCGCCGCCGGATCCGGTCCACCAGGATCCGCAGCCGCGCCCCCTCCGCCTCGGCCTCCGCCCGCACGGCCCGCAGCGAGGCCGCCGCCGCGACGATCGCCGGCAGGTTCGCGAAGCCGGGGGAGCGGCCCGACTCCCGTTCGTCGGCGGGGCCGTGGGAGGAGAAGCGGACCCCCTTGCGGACCGCCAGCAGCCCCACCCCGGGCGGCCCGCCCCACTTGTGCGCGCTCGCCGCGAGCAGCGACCACGCCCCCTCGACCGGGCCCCAGCCCAGCGACTGCGCCGCGTCCACCAGCAGCGGCACCCCGGCCGCCGCGCAGGCCTCGGCCGTCCGGGCCACCGGCTGGACGGTGCCGACCTCGTGGTTGGCCGACTGGAGGCAGGCCAGCGCGGTGCCGGGGGTCAGCGCGGCCGCGTACGCGTCGGGGCCGACCGCGCCGAGCCGGTCCACCGCGACCTCCGTCACCGAGCCCCCGGCCGCGGCGTGCGCGTCCGCCGCGTGCAGGACAGAACTGTGTTCGACCGCCGATACGACCAGATGGTTTCCGACCCGTCGACGCCCCGCGAGGGCGCCCGCGACACCCGTGTGAACCGCGTGCGTCCCCGAAGGAGTGAACACGAGCTCGTCGGGACGGCAGCCCACGGCCTCGGCCGCCGCCTCGCGCGCCGCGTCCAGCAACAGTCGCGCGCGCCGGCCCTCCCGGTACAGCCGGGCCGGGTCCGCCCAGCCCTCGTCCAGGGCGGCCTGCAGGGCCTGTCGGGCCACGGGGTGCAACGGGGCGGCGGACGCGGTGTCGAAGTACGGCATCGGGCCACGCTAACCCCCGCCCCGCGACGGCCCGGGTCAGGGGCCGTCAGATGTCTTCCGGAGGGCGCCATTCAGGGCCGGATGGCCCGTCCCCCGTACGGCGGATCCACCCCTTCGGGGTCAGTAACGGCGCGTTGGGCACCCTCCCCGCGCGACCCCAAATAGCGTCCAGTAGGGTTTGGTCCGCATAAACATCCAAACCCCTGCCTGCGTCAGGGCCGGCGACCGACCCGAACACGGCCGCGGCCGGCCGCGCGGGCCGAGACTCTCGGGAAGGCGCTACGTGAGTCCCTACGGCTCCGACCGCTCGCCGCGGCGCCCGATGCGGCGGAAGCTGCTGCAGGCGCTGACTGCGGGCGTGGTCCTGGCGACCGCCACTGGTTGCTCGTACACCTGGAAAGACTTCCCCCGCCTCGGAATGCCCACCCCGGTCACGGAGGAGGCGCCTCGCATCCTCTCCCTGTGGCAGGGATCCTGGGCGGCCGCTCTCATCACGGGCATCCTGGTGTGGGGCCTGATCATGTGGAGCGTCATCTTCCACCGGCGTAGCCGGACGAAGATCGAGGTCCCCGCGCAGACCCGGTACAACATGCCCATCGAGGCGCTGTACACCGTGGTCCCGCTCATCATCGTCTCGGTGCTCTTCTACTTCACCGCGCGTGACGAGTCGAAGCTGCTCTCCCTCTCCGCCAAGCCGGCGCACACGATCAACGTGGTCGGCTTCCAGTGGAGCTGGGGCTTCAACTACATCGAGGACGTCGACGGCGACGCGGCCACCCCCCGTTCGAGGGAGCTGCCGAAGCAGTCCGGCGAGGCCGAGAACGGCGCGCCCAGGACGACCACGGTCCCCAAGGAGCTCGACTCCATCCCGGACCGTTTCACCAAGGACTTCCCGGCGGGCGCCGAAGGCGTCTACCAGAAGGGCGTCCCCAGCGACCGGAACCCGCAGACGGGTAACCCGGGGCCGACCCTCTACCTGCCCAAGGGCGAGAAGGTCCGCTTCATCCTGTCGTCGAACGACGTCATCCACTCGTTCTGGGTGGTGCCCTTCCTGTTCAAGCAGGACGTCATCCCCGGTCACACCAACGTCTTCGAGGTGACTCCGTCCCAGGAGGGCACCTTCATGGGCAAGTGTGCCGAGCTGTGCGGTGTCGACCACTCCCGAATGCTCTTCAACGTCAAGGTCGTCTCCCCCGAGGCGTACCGGGCGCACCTGAAGGAGCTCGCCGAGAAGGGTCAGACCGGCTTCCTGCCGGCCGGCATCAAGCAGACCGACCCGGCCCGGAATGCGGAGATCAACAAACTGTGAGCATCCTCAACGAATCTCAGGGTGCCGCCGCAGCCGACTCGTACGAGAACGAGCTGCCGGTACGGCGCAAGCAGCCGGGCAATGTCGTCGTGAAGTGGCTCACCACCACCGACCACAAGACCATCGGCACGATGTACCTGGTCACGTCCTTCGTGTTCTTCATCATCGGCGGGATCATGGCGCTCTTCATGCGCGCCGAGCTGGCCCGACCGGGCACGCAGATCATGTCGAACGAGCAGTTCAACCAGGCGTTCACCATGCATGGCACGATCATGCTGCTGATGTTCGCCACCCCGCTCTTCGCGGGTTTCGCCAACTGGATCATGCCGTTGCAGATCGGCGCGCCCGACGTGGCGTTCCCGCGGCTGAACATGTTCGCGTACTGGCTGTACCTCTTCGGCTCGACCATCGCGGTGGCCGGCTTCGCCACCCCCTCGGGTGCCGCCGACTTCGGTTGGTTCGCCTACTCTCCGCTGTCGGACGCGGTCCGCTCGCCGGGCATCGGCGCCGACATGTGGATCATGGGTCTGGCCTTCTCCGGCTTCGGCACGATCCTCGGTTCGGTCAACTTCATCACCACGATCATCTGCATGCGCGCCCCCGGCATGACGATGTTCCGCATGCCGATCTTCACCTGGAACGTGCTGCTGACCGGTGTTCTGGTCCTGCTCGCCTTCCCGGTGCTGGCCGCCGCGCTCTTCGCGCTGGAGGCCGACCGTAAATTCGGTGCGCACGTGTTCGACGCGGCCAATGGCGGCGCATTGCTGTGGCAACACCTCTTCTGGTTCTTCGGACACCCAGAGGTGTACATCATCGCGTTGCCGTTCTTCGGAATCATTTCCGAGGTCATTCCGGTCTTCTCGCGCAAGCCGATGTTCGGTTACATCGGTCTGATCGCCGCCACCATCGCGATCGCCGGCCTTTCGGTGACCGTGTGGGCGCACCACATGTACGTGACCGGCGGTGTGCTGCTGCCGTTCTTCTCCTTCATGACGTTCCTCATCGCGGTACCGACCGGTGTGAAGTTCTTCAACTGGATCGGCACGATGTGGAAGGGCTCCTTGTCCTTCGAGACACCGATGCTCTGGGCCGTCGGCTTCCTGATCACCTTCACCTTCGGTGGTCTGACCGGCGTCATCCTGGCCTCGCCCCCGATGGACTTCCACGTCTCCGACTCGTACTTCGTCGTCGCGCACTTCCACTACGTCATCTTCGGCACCGTGGTCTTCGCGATGTTCTCCGGATTCCACTTCTGGTGGCCGAAGTTCACGGGCAAGATGCTGGACGAGCGCCTCGGCAAGATCACCTTCTGGACGCTGTTCATCGGCTTCCACGGCACCTTCCTGGTGCAGCACTGGCTGGGCGCCGAGGGCATGGCGCGCCGTTACGCGGACTACCTGGACGCCGACGGATTCACCGCGCTGAACACGATCTCCACGATCAGCTCGTTCCTGCTCGGCCTGTCGATGCTGCCGTTCATGTACAACGTCTGGAAGACGGCGAAGTACGGCAAGAAGGTCGAGGTCGACGACCCGTGGGGCTACGGCCGTTCGCTGGAGTGGGCGACCTCCTGCCCGCCGCCGCGGCACAACTTCCTCACCCTCCCGCGGATCCGTTCCGAATCCCCGGCGTTCGACCTGCACCACCCGGAGATCGCGGCCCTCGACCACCTTGAGGACCACGGCGCCGGCACCAAGGCCGTCAGCGGTGGCAAGGAGGCCGGCAAGTGAAGATCCAGGGCAAGATGTTCCTCTGGCTCTCCTTCTTCATCCTGATCATGGCCGTCGTGTACGGCGTGTGGTCGAAGGAGCCCGTCGGCACCACCGCGCTCTTCCTGGCCTTCGGCCTGAGCGTCATGATCGGCTACTACCTGGCCTTCACGGCCAAGCGCGTGGACGAGATGGCCCAGGACAACCTGGAGGCCGACGTCGCCGACGAGGCGGGCGAGCTGGGGTTCTTCGCCCCGCACAGCTGGCAGCCGCTCTCGCTGGCCATCGGTGGCGCCCTCGCGTTCATGGGTGTCATCTTCGGCTGGTGGCTCATGTACTTCTCGGCGCCGGTCATCCTGGTCGGCCTGTGGGGTTGGGTGTACGAGTACTACCGCGGTGAGAACCAGAACCAGTAGTACCCAGCAGGACCAGCAGGACCAGCAGGACCAGCAGGACCAGCGGGATCTCGCGGCGTTCGCCGCGCACCTGGGGCCCGGACACCTCTTCGGAGGAGTCCGGGCCCCTCGTTTGCAGTCACCCCGCGCGCCGTAATTGTCATATCTTCATAGCGTTGGCTCCATGAAGCACTCACCGCGTCTTTGGACGGTACTCAGCTGCTCCCTGCTGGTCGCGTCCCTCGGGGCCGGAGCCACCGCATGCGGGTCCGGCGAGAAGAACCCGCTGTCAGTCCGCCCGTACGACGCGGGCGAGCACGTCGCCTTCAACCTGGCCCCCGGCGGTCGCCCCGCCGACCCCGACAAGCCCCTCGAAGTCACCGTCAAGGGCAACGAGTCCCGGATCACCGACGTGACCGTCGTGGACACCCACGGACGCCGCCTGGCGGGTGAACTCTCCGCCAAGGGCGATCGCTGGCACAGCACCGCCTCGATGGCCGCGGGCGTCCACTACGCGGTCACCGTGACCACGGAGAACGGGAGCGGGGCGCAGGGGCAGCGCACGCTGGCCTTCGACACCACCCCGGCCGACGGGGTGCTCAAGGTCGAATTCGGCCCGGACGAGGGCAAGTACGGCGTCGGACAGCCCATCACGGCCGAACTCAACGAACCGGTCAAGGACAAGGCGGCCCGAGCCGTCGTGGAACGGGCCCTGGTCGTCGACGCGGCGGACGGCGTCGAGGGCGCCTGGCACTGGATCGACGACAAGAACCTCCACTTCCGGCCCAAGGACTACTGGCCGGCCAACACCAGCGTCACCGTACGGAGCAACCTGGAGGGCGTCCGGGTCTCCGACGAACTCCACGGCGCCGCCTCGAAGCCGCTCAAGATCGACTTCGGCGACCGGGTGGAGGTCACCACCGACGCCTCCTCGCACTACATGACGTTCCGCCGCAACGGGGAAGTGGTCACGACCCTTCCGGTGACCACCGGCAAGCCCGGCTTCTCCACCCGCAACGGCATCAAGGTGGTGCTCGGCAAGCAGTACTACGTCCAGATGCGCGGTGACACCGTCGGCATCGGCGGCAGCGAGTACTACAACCTGCCCGTCTACTGGGCGACCCGTGTCACCTGGAGTGGTGAATACGTGCACGCCGCGCCCTGGTCCGTCTCCTCGCACGGCGTCGCCAACGTCAGCCACGGATGCACCGGCATGAGCACCGGCAACGCCGCCTGGTTCTACGAGAACATCACCGAGGGCGACATCGTCAAGGTGATCAACAGCATCGGCGACGACATGGACATCTTCGGCAACGGCTTCGGCGACTGGAACATGGACTGGAAGGACTGGAGGGAGGGCAGTGCCCTCCTCAAGGGCACCCAGGAAGGCCGCACTCCCGTCGACCAGGCCCGCCTGCGCCCGACCGTCTAGGAGACCGGCCACGAGCCCCACGAGCCCCTCAGGGGCGCCCGTGGGGCTCGTGGGTCGCTCTACGCGTCCAGGGACAGCCGGGGCCGCAGGAGGCCCGCCAGGACCTCCGGGAAGTCCACCGGGTCCACCGGAAGGGTGACAGCGGCGTCCGCGCGGCTCCACGTCGCCAGCCAGGCGTCCTGCGGACGCCCCATCAGCAACAGCACCGGGGGACACCGGAAGATCTCGTCCTTGATCTGCCGGCACACGCCCATGCCCCCGGCCGGCACCGCCTCGCCGTCCAACACGCAGACGTCGATGCCGCCCTCGTCCAGTGCCGTCAGGACCGCCGGAAGCGTCGCGCACTCCAGGAACTCCACCGGCGGCAGGTCCGCCGCCGGCCTGCGACCGGCCGCGAGCCGCACCTGCTCCCGGGTGCCCGCGTCGTCGCTGTAGACCAGAACCCGCGCAGTCGCCCGCATTTCGTTCCTCCACGTGTCCGTGAATCACGCTGATGATGCGCGGGATGCTACTCCGTCCGACCGGCTGTCAACATCGGTTCGCACAGCCCCGCCCGAGACTCCGGAAGGACGATCTGATGGGCCGTTCGGGCCTTGCACACCCCCCTGACACTCCGAACGGCACCCCCCGGGGTGAGGGCGGGATAAGCGACCGACATAATGTCGGTCGTGGCGACAGCAACGACAGTAGATACCGGGCACGCGCACCCGACGGTCAACCGGCCGAACCTCGTCAGCGTCGGAACCATCATCTGGTTGAGTTCCGAGCTGATGTTCTTCGCGGCCCTCTTCGCGATGTACTTCACCCTGCGATCAGTGACGGGTGCCGAGTACTGGACAGAGCAGGCTTCGGCCTTGAATCTGCCCTTCTCGGCAACGAACACGACGATCCTGGTGCTCTCCTCGCTCACCTGCCAGCTCGGCGTATTCGCCGCCGAGCGCGGTGACGTGAAGAAGCTCCGATCGTGGTTCATCATCACGTTCGTCATGGGTGCGATCTTCATCGGCGGGCAGGTGTTCGAATACACCGAGCTGGTCAAGCACGAGGGGATGTCCCTCTCGTCCGGACCGTACGGCTCGGTCTTCTACCTGACCACCGGCTTCCACGGTCTGCACGTGACGGGCGGTCTCATCGCCTTCCTGCTGGTCCTCGGCCGGACGTACGCGGCCAAGAGGTTCACCCACGAACAGGCCACGTCGGCCATCGTCGTGTCCTACTACTGGCACTTCGTCGATGTCGTCTGGATCGGCCTCTTCGCCACGATCTACCTGATCAAGTAGCGAACACGTCGCCGGGCCCGACCCGGCACTCCATCCAGAAACACCGACGCAGAAGATCCTGACACCGGGGTAATCCGTGAAAAAGCTCTCCGCACGACGACGCCATCCGCTGGCGGCGGTCGTCGTTCTACTCTTCGCGCTGGCGGTCACTGGGGGGCTGTACGCCGCCTTCGCGCCCGCGGGCAAGGCGCAGGCCGACGAAACCGCCCAGTCCCTCGCCATCGAGGAGGGCAAGAAGCTCTATGCCGTGGGCTGCGCAAGCTGCCACGGTACCGGCGGTCAGGGCTCCTCTGACGGCCCGAGCCTGGTGGGCGTCGGCTCCGCAGCCGTCGACTTCCAGGTGAGCACGGGCCGCATGCCCGCCCAGCAGCCCGGCGCCCAGGTGCCGAAGAAGCCGAACATCTACTCGCAGGCCCAGATCGACCAGCTCGCGGCGTACATCGCTTCGCTCGGAGCCGGCCCGATCACGCCGACCGAGAAGCAGTACGACCCGGCCGGGGCCGACATCGCCAAGGGTGGTGAGCTGTTCCGCAACAACTGCGCGCAGTGCCACAACTTCACCGGCGAGGGCGGCGCCCTGACGAACGGCAAGTACGCCCCGAACCTCGAGGACGTCTCGCCGAAGCACATCTACGAGGCCATGCTCACCGGCCCGCAGAACATGCCCTCCTTCCCGGACAGCACGATGCCGGAGCAGGGAAAGAAGGACATCATCGCGTACCTCCAGAACGTCAACGGCGAGAAGTCGACCAACCCCGGTGGTCTGAAGCTCGGTGGCCTCGGCCCCGTCTCCGAGGGTCTGTTCGGCTGGATCTTCGGTCTGGGTGCGCTGATCGCTGTCGCCGTTTGGGTCGCGGCCCACACCGCTAAGGCCAAGAAGTCATGAGTAGCCAAGACATTCCCGAAGAGAAGCACCTGCCGAGCGAGCAGGGCGACGCGCATCACGGTGGCGTGGCGGTCGCGGACGACCCGTTCGCCGACCCCGGTCTGCCGGTCCACAGGCCGCGCATCCAGGACATCGACGAGCGGGCCGCCAAGCGGTCCGAGCGCACGGTCGCGATGCTGTTCACGCTGTCGATGCTGGCCACGATCGGCTTCATCGCGTCCTACGTGATCTTCCCGGTCGACAAGATCGTCTACATCTTCCCCATCGGGAAGGTGAGCGCGCTGAACTTCGCGCTCGGTCTGACCCTGGGCACGGCGCTCTTCTGCATCGGCGCGGGCGCGGTCCACTGGGCCCGCACCCTGATGTCCGACGTCGAGGTCGCCGCCGAGCGCCACGAGATCGCCGCTCCGCCGGAGGTCAAGGCGCAGGTCCTGCAGGACTTCGCCGACGGCGCGAACGAGTCCGCCATCGGCCGCCGGCCGCTGATCCGCAACACGCTGATCGGCGCGATGGCCCTGGTGCCCCTGTCCGGCGTCATGCTGCTGCGCGACCTGGGCCCGCTGCCCGAGGACAAGCTCCGCAAGACCATCTGGGCCAAGGGCAAGCTGCTCATCAACCAGAACACGATGGAGCCGCTGCGTCCCGAGGACATCGTGGTCGGCTCGCTGACCTTCGCCAAGCCCGAGGGCCTGGAGGAGGACGCGCACGACTACATGTCCCAGATCGCCAAGGCCGCCCTGATGATCGTCCGTATCCAGCCGGAGGACATCAAGGACAAGAAGGAACTGGAGTGGTCCCACGACGGGATCGTGGCCTTCTCCAAGATCTGCACCCACGTCGGCTGCCCGATCAGCCTGTACGAGCAGCAGACGCACCACGTGCTCTGCCCGTGCCACCAGTCCACTTTCGACCTCTCCGACGGCGCCCGTGTCATCTTCGGCCCGGCCGGTCACGCACTTCCGCAGCTGCGGATCGGCGTGAATGACGAAGGTTTCCTCGAAGCGCACGGCGACTTCGAAGAGCCCGTCGGTCCTGCATTCTGGGAGCGCGGATGAGCACTGCCACAGACAACAAGACGGGGCGCAAAGCGCCGGCCGGCGAGCGCGTAGCGGACTGGGCGGACGGTCGCCTGGGCATCTACGGCCTCGCCAAGGCCAACATGCGCAAGATCTTCCCGGACCACTGGTCCTTCATGCTGGGTGAGATCTGCCTCTACAGCTTCATCATCATCATCCTCACGGGTGTGTACCTGACGCTGTTCTTCCACCCGAGCATGAACGAGGTCGTGTACCACGGCTCGTACGTGCCGATGCAGGGTGTCCGGATGTCCGAGGCGTTCGCCTCGACCCTGGACATCAGCTTCGACGTCCGCGGCGGTCTGCTCATCCGGCAGATCCACCACTGGGCGGCACTGATCTTCGTCGCGGCGATGATGGTGCACATGATGCGCGTCTTCTTCACCGGCGCGTTCCGCAAGCCGCGCGAGATCAACTGGATCTTCGGCTTCCTGCTGCTGGTCCTCGGCATGTTCACCGGTTTCACCGGTTACTCGCTGCCGGACGACCTGCTCTCGGGCACCGGTGTCCGCTTCATGCAGGGCGCGATCCTGTCCGTGCCGGTCGTCGGCACGTACCTGTCGATGTTCCTGTTCGGCGGGGAGTTCCCCGGCCACGACTTCGTGGCCCGGTTCTACTCGATCCACATCCTGCTGCTGCCCGGCATCATGATGGGCCTGCTGGTCGCCCACCTGATCCTGGTCTTCTACCACAAGCACACCCAGTTCGCGGGCCCCGGCAAGACGAACAACAACGTCGTCGGCATGCCGCTGCTGCCGGTCTACATGGCCAAGGCCGGAGGCTTCTTCTTCCTGGTCTTCGGCATCATCGCGGCCATCGCGGGCATCGCCTCGATCAACCCGATCTGGGCGCTCGGACCGTACGTCCCGGACCACGTGTCCACGGGCGCGCAGCCCGACTGGTACATGGGCTTCTCCGAGGGCCTCATCCGTGCGATGCCGGGCTGGGAGATCAACCTCTGGGGCCACACGCTCGTCCTGGGCGTGTTCATCCCGCTGGTGATCTTCCCGCTGGTGCTGGCGACGATCGCGGTGTACCCGTTCGTCGAGTCCTGGGTCACCGGCGACAAGCGCGAGCACCACATCCTGGACCGCCCGCGCAACGTCCCGACCCGTACCGCCTTCGGTGTGGCCTGGCTGACCTGGTACGTCATCCTGCTGATCGCCGGTGGAAACGACATGTTCGCGCAGTACTTCCACCTCTCGATCAACTCGATCACCTGGTTCGCCCGGATCGGCTTCTTCGTCGGCCCGGTCATCGCCTTCGTCATCACCAAGCGGATCTGCCTCGGCCTCCAGCGCCGGGACCGGGACAAGGTGCTGCACGGTCGCGAGACCGGCATCATCAAGCGCCTGCCGCACGGTGAGTTCGTCGAGATCCACGAGCCGCTCTCGCAGGGCAAGCTCCACACGCTCACCTCGTACACCACGTACGAGCCGATCGAGATCGGCCCGACGGTCGACGAGAACGGCGTCGAGCGCAAGGTGAAGGCCACCGAGAAGCTCCGCGCCAAGCTCAGCAAGAGCTACTACGCCGAGGGCAACCAGATCCCGAAGCCCACGGTGGAGGAGTACAAGGAGATCCAGAGCGGCCACGGCCACCACTGATCCTCCGCACGACCGCTTGAGGGATTGATTTCGGTCAATCCTGGTGTCGCCACGGCAAGAGCCCCGTCCACGGTCCGGACGGGGCTCTTTGCCGTCCCCCAGGGCTGGATAGGCTGGCCCCCATCCCATTCGACGTGGCAACCTCACCCGGCAGCAGGAGCGGACCATGAACGTGTTGACCCCGACAGGCGGCGACAACGTGGCGGCCCGCGGCTGGCCGGGCCTCCTCGACGCCCTGCTGGACGGCCGGGACCTCGGCGCGGACGACACCGCCTGGGCGATGGACCGGATCATGCGGGGCGAGGCCACCGACGCCCAGATCGCCGGCTTCGCGGTCGCGCTCCGGGCCAAGGGGGAGACCGTCTCGGAGATCAACGGGCTCGTACGGGCCATGTACGCGCACGCCAACCTGATCGAGGTCCCGGGGCGGACGGTCGACATCGTCGGCACCGGCGGCGACGGCGCCAAGACGGTGAACATCTCCACGATGTCGGCGATCGTGGTGGCCGGAACCGGTGCCAAGGTCGTCAAGCACGGCAACCGGGCGGCGTCCTCCGCGAGCGGCTCCTCCGACGTCCTGGAGAAGCTCGGCGTCAACCTCGACCTCACCCCCGCGCGGGTGGTCGAGGTCGCCGAGGAGGCCGGGATCACCTTCTGCTTCGCCGTCAAGTTCCACCCGGCGCTGCGCCACGTGGCGCCCGCCCGCAAGGAACTGGGCATCCGGACCACCTTCAACTTCCTCGGCCCGCTGACCAACCCGGCCAAGGTGCGCGCGCAGGCCACCGGCGTGGCCGACCCCCGGGTGGCGCCCATCGTGGCCGGGGTACTGGCCGAGCGGGGCTCCTCCGCGCTGGTCTTCCGCGGTGACGACGGCCTCGACGAGTTGACCACCACCGCCACCTCGCGGGTCTGGTGGGTCCGGGACGGCTCCGTCACCGAGTCGCCCTTCGACCCGCGCGACATCGGGATCCCGCTCGTGGACGTGTCGCGGCTGCGCGGCGAGGACGCCTCGTACAACGCCGACGTCGCCCGCCGACTGCTGGCGGGGGAGACCGGCCCCGTCCGGGACGCCGTCCTGCTGAACTCGGCCGCCGCCCTGGTGGCGCTGGACCCGGGTACGGGCTCCCTGGAGGAGCAGCTCGCGGCGGGCGTGACCCGGGCGGCCGAGTCCATCGACTCGGGATCCGCTCGGGCCGCGCTGGAGCGCTGGGTGGCGGCCAGCAACGCCTGAGGCATCCTTTCGGCCAAGACCCCGGTCCACGATGCGGACCGGGGTCTTGCGCACGAGGGATCGTGTGGCAGGATTCTGACCAGGTCACGAGTGACAGCGTTTAGGCCCCGGCTTGCTGTCCGGCAACCCTCCTTCCGTGGCGGGGTGCCCCGGGTGATGACCAGGCCGTAGGCAGCGAGGTCTACGGCAAGCGCGGATCCCTCGACACCAGGGGTCCTGGTCTCTCGAGGAGCGTTTTCCGTGAGCAAGCGAATGCGATAGGGCGGCTCCGCCCCCACTTCACCCCTCGGACCGGGGCACTTGCGTGCACCCGTGTCACTTCCGAGGGCTTTCCCGTACCCCGACGGCCGCAGCGCCGCGTCCGCGTACGGGCACACCGAAGCCATTCCGCCCTGCCTGCCGGGAGATACCGCCATGTCCGCATCCCTGAACACCGCCGCGACCACCACCGCCGACGGGCCCGCCTGTGGCGAGCCGCTGGCCGTGCTCGGCCGTGACGTCACCGTCCCGCTCGTGACCGGCGGCGAGGTCACCTACGCCGCCCTGGACTACGCGGCCAGCGCCCCCGCGCTCCAGCGGGTCTGGGACGACGTCGCCGCGTACGCCCCCTACTACGGCAGCGTCCACCGCGGGGCCGGCTACCTCTCCCAGCTGTCCACCGACCTCTTCGAGCAGAGCCGCGTCACCGTCGCCGAGTTCCTCGACTGCCGGCCCTCCGACCAGGTGGTCTTCACCCGGTCCACCACCGACTCCCTCAACCTGCTCGCCGCCGTCCTGCCGGCCGACTGCCAGGTGTTCGTCTTCGAGACCGAGCACCACGCCTCGCTGCTGCCCTGGACGAACGCCCGCGTCAGCTACCTCAACGCCCCCCGCACCCCCGGCGAGGCCGTCGCCACCCTGGAGCGGGCGCTCGCCGACCGCACCGCGTCAATCGAAGAGGGCCACGGCCCGGCGCTGGTCTGCGTCACCGGCGCGTCCAACGTCACCGGCGAGCTGTGGCCGGTCAAGGAACTCGCCGCCGCCGCGCACGCCCACGGCGCGCGGATCGTCCTGGACGCCGCCCAGCTGGCCCCGCACCACCCCGTCTCCGTCCGGGACCTGGACGTGGACTGGGTCGCCTTCTCCGGCCACAAGCTGTACGCGCCCTTCGGCTCGGGCGTCCTCGCCGGCCGCGCGGACTGGCTCCAGGAGGCCGACCCGTACCTCGCCGGCGGCGGCGCCTCCCGCAAGGTGGCCCGCCGCGAGGACGGCGGCGTCGACGTCGAGTGGCACACCACCGCGGCCCGCCACGAGGCCGGCTCCCCGAACGTCATCGGCGTCTACTCCATCGCCTCCGCCTGCAAGGCCCTGAAGGAGGCCGGGTTCGAGAACCTGGTCGCCCGCGAGAACCAGCTCATCGCGAAGGTCCGCGAGGGCCTGGCGGAGGTCCCGGCCGTCCGCGTGCTGTCCCTGTTCGGGGACGACGCCCCGCGCGTCGGCGTCATCTCGTTCGTGGTCGACGGCTGGAACAGCAGTCACTTCGCCGCGGCCCTGTCCGCCGAGTACGGCATCGGCGTCCGCGACGGCCTCTTCTGCGCCCACCCGCTGGTCCGCACCCTGCTCGGCAGCGAGCCGCAGGCCCAGGGCGAGTGCGGAGCCCCGGAGGCCGCCCCCGGCGAGCGCTCCCTGAACGCCATCCGCGTCAGCTTCGGCGCGGGAACCCCCGACGAGCACGTCGAGCGGTTCGTCCGCGCGGTGAAGGAACTCGTCGCGGACGGCGCCAAGTGGCAGTACCGCACCGAAGAGGGCCGCTGCGTCCCGGCCGTCTGACGGGCTGTGGCCCACACCGAGTGGGGGTCTCGCCCAGGACCCGCCCGGGTGCCCGTCCGGGCTGCGCGACGGCCGCCCCGCCCCGGTGGGCGAGGCGTTGCCCGGGCCCCGAGCGCTACGCGTCGAGGCCGATCGCGAACGCGGCCTCCAGGTCGTGCTGGGAGTACGTGCGGAACGCGACGTGGGTGTCCGTCGCCTCGACGCCGGGGATCTTGCTGATGCGGCCCGGGATGATGTCCGCGAGGTTCTCGTGGCGGGCGACGCGGACCAGCGCGATCAGGTCGTACGTGCCGGTGACCGAGTAGACCTCGCTGACACTGTCCAGCTGCGCGATGGACTCGGCGATCTCGGGGATGCGGTCCACGCTGGTCTTGATGAGCACGATCGCGGTGATCACGGTTGGCTGTCTCCCTCGCCGGCAGTCACTGGTCGCCTCACTCTAGTCGTACGCCGATATCGGACCCACGCGTACAGGAAGCCCAGGGAGAAGCCCACCACGTGGGCCAGGTAGGCCACCCCCGGACCGCTCTCCGCCCGGTGCGCCGCCAGCCATTGCAGGCCGAACCAGAACAGCAGCACGACCCACGCGGGGAAGCGCAGCGGCAGGAACAGCAGGAACGGGAACAGGCTGGTCACCCGTGCCCGCGGGAACAGGCAGAGGAAGGCGCCGAGGACCGCCGAGATCGCGCCGGACGCGCCGACCAGGGTCTGGTCGGAAGAGGCGTTGGCCGCCGCGTACGCGGCCAGCGCGAGGTATCCGGTGCAGACGTAGAACACGAGGAAGGGCGCCCGACCCATCCGCTCCTCCGCCATCGCCCCGAAGACGTACAGGAACAGCATGTTCCCGAGCAGGTGCAGCCAACTGCCGTGGACGAAGAGCGCCGTCAACGGGGTGAGCAGCGCCCGGCCGGCTCCGGAGAACAGCTCGTCCGGGACCACGCCCCAGTGCCTGAAGTACGCGGTGCCCGTCTCGGTCAGCCGGTCGCCCGTCCCGTAGGAGGGGTTCAGGCCCGACGCCGGGCCGAGGACGAACGCCACGCAGCAGCCGGCGATCAGCGCGTACGTGATCACCGGGCCCCGGGCGGCCTCGCGGACGGTCCGCCACCTTACGATCATGCGGAAGAGCATGACGCAGGTGCACCCCCTCGGGGGTGGTGCCAGGCCGTAGGGTTACGTGCGCGGTCCGCGGACCGCCGCGAAAGGCTTTGATTGAATGAGCTACGAAGGAGAGAGCGGCCTGATGACGGTTCCCCTGCCGACCGACACCACCCGGTGGCGCTGCACGCTGTGCGGCAACCTCACGCGGTTCGACGTCACCCGATCGTCGAAGGTCGTGGAGTACGTCCACCTGGACCTCGCCGGGGAGCCCAAGGTCGAGGAACGCGAGGTGGTCAGTGAGACCATCGAGTCGGTCCGCTGCCGCTGGTGCAACGCGGTGGACCAGATCGAACTCGTGGACAGGCCGGGCACCGACTCCTGACGGAGCCGGGCCCACAGTAGATCACGGTAGGGGTGACGGATTGTGGAGCCAGCAAGCGGCGCTGAGCCGGCCGACGAGGCCGGCGACGCCGCCGAGGTGCTCGACCGCCCGCTGCCGGAAGGCGTGCGGCGCCGGGTCGTCGCGCTCGTCTCGGACGCCTTCGGTGGCCTGACGGTCGCCGACCTCCCGGCGCAGCTGCGTCAGTACGCGCGGTTCACCCCGAGCCGGCGCGCCAAGTTCGCGGGCAACGCGATGGCCGCGGCCGTGGAGGCGGACGCCGTCTTTCGCGGCCGGGTCGCGGACAAGCTGCGCGAGGCGCAGCCGGAGCTGACCGGGGCGCTGGAGTCGGGGGCGCCGCCGGCCGCGGCGGACCCGCTGGACGTGGCGGCCGCCGCGTACGTGCTGCGCCCGGCCGGCTGGGTCAAGCTGGTGGCCTCCGCCGGCGAGGAGGCGCAGCGCGCCGACGCCGAGCGGGTGGGCGACGAGGCGCGGCGCGAGCTGGAGCGGCTGCGCGAGGAGTTGGCCCAGGTACGGGAGCAGCAGAGGTCGGGCGGCGAGCAGGTGCGCGCCGACCTCGAAGCGGCCCGCAGGGAAGCCGAATCGCTTCAGCGCAAGCTGCGCAGCGCCCTGAGCGACGTCAAGCGGGGTGAGGCGGCCCTGCGCAAGGTGGGCGCCGAGATCGACGGGATCCGCGGGGAGGCCGCCGCACAGGTGACCGCCGCCGAGAGCGAGTCCCGGCGGCTCAAGTCCCGCCTCGCGGAGGTGGAGTCGGCGTTGGAGATCTCGCGCCGGGCCACCCGCGAGGGCCGCAGCATCGAGGACATGCGGCTGCGGCTGCTGCTGGACACCGTCCTGGACGCGGCGGCCGGCCTGCGGCGCGAGCTGGCGCTTCCGCCGGTCAACACCCGTCCCGCGGACACCGTGGACGCGGTGGAGCCGGGCCGGATGACGCCGAAGGACATCGCGGCGCGGGCTCTGTCGGAGACCGATCCGGCCCTGCTGGACCAGTTGTTGGCGCTGCCCCAGGCGCATCTGGTGGTCGACGGCTACAACGTGACGAAGACCGGCTATCCGACGATGCCGCTGGAGAAGCAGCGGCTGCGCCTGCTGGGCGGGCTGTCGATGCTGGCCGCGCAGACCGGCGCCGAGATGACCTGCGTGTTCGACGGGGCGGAGCTGGCGGCGCCGGTGCTGCTCGCGCCGCCGCGCGGGGTGCGGGTGCTGTTCTCCAAGGCGGGCGTGACGGCGGACGAACTCATCCGCCAGCTGGTGCGGGCCGAACCGCCGGGTCGCCCGGTGGTCGTGGTCTCCACCGACCGGGAGGTGGCCGACGGGGTCGCCAAGGCCGGGGCCCGGCCCGTGACGTCCGCTCTGCTCCTGAAGCGGCTTTCGCGCGTTTCGTAACGGCCGGGCGCGATGCCGGGATTGGCGGTGTCCGTGGAGGACGTACCGTCAGTCCGCCGGCACGCAGCGTGCGCCCCGGGTAAAGAAGCGGGCAGGACGACGGATTTTTCCGTACGGGTATTTGAAGTGATCAAGCGCATGTCACTAGGGTCTGCTCAAACCTCCGTGCGGTAGTTCACTCCTTCGAGTGAGGGCGGGGTTGCTGCCGGGCGTGCGTTCCCGCTCGGCGGCCCGAGGCAGTCCGAGGAAGAAGGAGCTCGTCTCCGTGGCGTCCCACCGTCGACCCAAGCACCCGGCCCGCGCGCGCGTGAGCGTGCTCACCGCCACCGCCGCGGCGGCCGTCGCGCTCTCCTCGCACTCGGCCGTGGCCGCCCCGGACAAGCCGAACAAGGACGAGGTCAAGACCAAGGTCGACACCCTCTACGAGGAGGCCGAACAGGCCACCGAGAAGTTCAACGGGGCCAAGGAGCGCCAGGAGAAGCTGGAGAAGGAGATCGCCCAGCTCCAGGACCGGGTCGCCCGCGGCCAGGACGAACTCAACACCCTGCGCAACACGCTCGGTTCGATGGCCACCGCCCAGTACCGCGGCGGCGGATTCGACCAGTCCGTGGAACTCCTCCTCTCCGACGACCCCGAGTCCTACCTCGACAGGGCCGCCACCCTCCAGCAGTTGAGCGGCAAGCAGGTCGACGCCGTCGGCAGGATCCAGGACAAGCAGCGCACCCTCGCGCAGCAACGCCAGGAGGCCTCGGGCAAGCTCGCCGACCTCGACGCCACCCGCAAGGAACTCGGCGAGAAGAAGAAGGCCTCCCAGGACAAGCTCGCCGAGGCCCAGGCCCTCCTCAACACGCTGACCGCGCAGGAGCGCAGGCAGCTGAAGGACGAGGACGCCAAGGCCGGCGAGGCCGCCCGCGACCAGGGCGAACGCACCCCCGCCGCGCCGCCCGCCAACGCCTCCGGCCGGGCCGCCGCCGCGCTCGCCGCCGCCAAGACCAAGCTGGGCAGCGCCTACATATCCGGCGCCGAGGGCCCCAGCGCCTTCGACTGCTCCGGGCTGGTGCAGTGGGCGTACAAGCAGGCCGGGGTGTCCGTCACCCGCACCACCTACACCCAGGCCGAGGAGGGCACCCGCATCAGCCGGAGCCAGCTCCAGCCCGGTGACCTCGTCTTCTTCCACGGCGACCTGCACCACGTCGGCCTGTACGCGGGCAACAACACCACCCTGCACGCCTCCAACCCGCGCGGCGGCGTCAAGTACGAGTCGATCGACAACATGCCGTTCCAGTTCGGGGTCCGCATCTGACCCGACCCGCGCCCACCGGGACGCGCCCGCGCACCGCCCATCCGGGCGAATTCACGGGCCCCGCCGCGACCGCACGCCCCGCCGATGACCTGCGTCTGAGGCGGGGCGCCCGCGTACGGGCCCGCCGGCGGTCGTTGGTCGGCGCGTGTTCGCGCCGCTACTGTCTGCCAGCGCGGAACCCGGCACACGGCCGTCCACGGAGGGCGGACCCGGGCCCCGCGCAGCGGAAGGGAGCGGTTCCACGTGGCGTCCCATCGCCGACCCGGGCTCAGAAGCCTCGACCGGAACACCAAGGTCACCGTTTTCACCGCCGCGGCGGCCACCGCCGCCGTAGCCATGACGGGCGCACCCGCCGGTGCGGCCCCCGGCCTACCGCAGGAGCCCCCATCGGGCACCCGGGCCCAGGTCGACCGGCTCTTCGAGGAGGCCGAGCAGGCGACCGAGCAGTTCAACGAGGCGGGGGAGAAGGCCGACCGGCTGCGCGCCGACATCGGCCGCGCCCAGGACGCGGTTGCCCGCGGCCAGGACCGGATCAACACCATGCGCGGTGTCCTCGGCACCTTCGCCGGAGCCCAGTACCGCTCCGGCGGCCTCGACCCCACCGTCGAGCTGATGCTCTCCGACGACCCCAACGACTACCTCGACAAGGCCGCCGTCCTGAACCGGCTCAGCGGCCGGCAGGCCCGCCAACTGGGCGAACTGCGCGAGGAGCAGCGCCGGCTCGGCCAGCAGCGCCAGGAGGCCTCCCACAAGCTGGCCGAACTCGACGCCCTGCGCGCCGACGTGGCCCGGCACAAGCGGTCCGTCACCGCGAAGCTCGCCGCCGCCCGCCGGCTGCTCAACGAGATGCCGACCGCGGAACGCGCCGACTTCGAGCGGGCCTCGCGCTCCGGCGGCCGCCCCGGCGCGCCGCCCGAGCCGGCCGCCCCCGGGCAGGCGTCGGGCCGGGCCATGACCGCGGTGATGGCCGCCCGCGCCGCGGTGGGCAAACCGTACGTGTGGGGTTCCACCGGCCCCTCCGGCTTCGACTGCTCCGGGCTGATGGTGTGGTCGTACCGGCAGGCGGGCGTCGCGCTGCCGCGCACCTCGCAGGCCCAGCGCGGCGCGGGTCGGCAGGTCCCGCTGTCGCAGGCCCGACCCGGCGACCTGGTGACGTACCGCTCGGACGCCAGCCACGTCGGCATGTACGTCGGCAACGGGCAGGTCGTCCACGCCCCCTACCCGGGGGCCCGGGTGCGCTACGACCCGGTCGGGATGATGCCGGTGTCCTCGGTCACCCGGCCGTAGCAGGCGCCCCCCGTCGCACCCCGGCCCGGTGACCGAGGACACCGGGCCGGGGGGCCCGCCCCGGCCGGCGCGCTGCGTACGATCGGCCGGTGACCCCCCTGCCGAGAGCCGTCGTCCGCCTCCTGCTGCCGTGCCTGCTCGTGGTGGCCGGATGCACGGCGCCCGCCCCGGCCGGCGTGGACGGGCGCGACGTGCGGCGGGCCGTGGCCGACTGGTCCGCCGCCCCGCCCGCCCGGCTCGCCGCGATCCCGCTGGAGGGCTGGTCGTACGAGGTCACCTCCATCCGGCGGGACGGCGCGCGGGCCACCGCCCGGGCCCGGCTGCGCTACGGCCTCACCGGTCACGACGCCGCCCCCACCGGGTCGGACCGCGAGGTGGAGCTGACCCGGAGCCCGACCGGCTGGCGGGTCGACGGGGAACGGCCCGCGCCGGGTGCGCCGCCGCAACTGTGGGACCAGGGCGAACCCGAGGTGGCGCGGGGCGCGCACGCGCTGGTCCTCGGCGTCGGGCAGAGCCCCCGGACCCTGGCGGACATCGCCGCGGAGGCCGACCGGGCGGTGCCCGCCGTGAGCGCCGCACGGCCGGGCACGTGGGCCGGGCGGGTGGTGGTCCTGGTCCCCGCCGACCTGGACGCGATGGCCGCCCTGCTGGGCCGACCCGCCGACGCCTACCGGGGCCTGGGCGCGGTCACCACGGGAAGCACCGGTGGCGGTCCCGCTCCCGCCGACCGGGTCGTCGTCAACCCGGCGGGGTACGCGCAACTGTCCGAGCGGGGCAGGCGGATCCTGTTGACCCACGAGACCACCCACGTCGCGACCCGCGCCGCGACCACCGCCAGGACCCCGCTGTGGCTGTCCGAGGGCTTCGCCGACTGGGTGGCGTACCGCGACACCGGGCTGGGCCCGGCCGACGCCGCGCCCGCCCTCGCCCGGGCCGTGCGGCGCGGCGAGGTCCCCGCCGAACTGCCGCCGGACACGGCCTTCGCCTTCGGCGGCGACCCGGACGCGCAGGCCAGGGCGTACGAGGGAGCCTGGCTGGCCTGCCGGCTCATCGCCGACCGGTGGGGCGAGGACGCGCTGACCACGCTGTACGAACGCGCCGGACGCGAAGGGCTCCCGACCGCGCTCGCCCGGACCATCGGGGGAGACCCGACCGGCCTGACCACCGCCTGGCAGGCGGCGCTGCGCACGCAACTCGGCCCCGACGCGCCCGCCACCCGCTGAGCGCCGGCGTCCGCGCCCGACGGCTGCGGGCGCGTCCGGTACTTTGGCCGGTGATGCACAAGACGCTGATCGTGACCAACGACTTCCCGCCGCGCCCGGGCGGCATCCAGGCCTTCCTCCACAACATGGCGCTGCGCCTGGATCCCGACCGGATCGTCGTCTACGCCTCCACCTGGAAGCACGGCGAGGAAGGCCGCGCGGCCACCGCCGCCTTCGACGCGGAACAGCCGTTCCAGGTGGTGCGCGATCGTACGACGATGCTCCTGCCGACCCCCCGGGTGACCCGGCGCGCGGTCGGCCTGCTGCGCGAACACGGCTGCGAGTCCGTGTGGTTCGGGGCGGCGGCCCCGCTGGGCCTGATGGGTCCGGCGCTGCGGCGCGCGGGCGCGCGCCGGCTCGTCGCCACCACGCACGGGCACGAGGCCGGCTGGGCCCAACTGCCCGCGGCCCGACAACTGCTGCGCCGCATCGGCGAGGGCACCGACACCCTGACCTACCTGGGGGAGTACACGCGCTCGCGGATCGCCTCGGCGGTGACCGACCGGGCGGCGGCGCGGATGGTGCAACTCCCGCCGGGGGTGGACGAGAAGACCTTCCACACCGGATCCGGCGGCGCCGCGGTACGGGCCCGGCTCGGGCTCACGGACCGCCCGGTGGTGGTGTGCGTCTCCCGGCTGGTCCCGCGCAAGGGGCAGGACACCCTGATCGAGGCGATGCCGCGGATCCTGGCCGCGGTGCCGGACGCGGTGCTGCTCGTCGTGGGCGGCGGCCCGTACGAGGCGGACCTGCGACGGCTCGCCGAGTCCACCGGGGTCTCCCGGTCCGTGGTCTTCACCGGGGCCGTGCCCTGGGCCGAACTCCCGGCCCACTACGGCGCCGGCGACGTGTTCGCGATGCCCTGTCGGACCCGGCGCGGCGGCCTGGACGTCGAGGGGCTCGGCATCGTCTACCTGGAGGCCTCGGCGACCGGCCTGCCGGTGGTGGCGGGTGACTCCGGCGGAGCCCCCGACGCGGTACTGGACGGGGAGACGGGCTGGGTCGTGCGCGGCGGCTCCCCCGAGGAGGCGGCCGACCGGATCACGGCCCTGCTCCAGGATCCGGAACTGCGCCGTTGCATGGGCGAGCGGGGCCGCGCCTGGGTCGAGGAGAAGTGGCGCTGGGACCTCCTCGCGGAACGGCTGCGCGAGCTGCTGTAGGCACGGCCCGGGCCGCCGAGGGCACGGCCCGGACTCCTGCGGCACGGCCCGGGACCCCCTTTCCCCGGGGAAGGGGGGATTATCGCTCCCGAGGGCCCCGCCGCGGGCGGGATCGGGCGAACCGGGCGGGCTCCGGTGGGGCCCGCATACGGTCGAGCCATGTCTGACTGTTACTCAGAAGCGTGTCAGTGCGGGTTGTGGCCGGTTGGGCGGAATCCGCTCATGATGCGGCCATGACACCCAACCTGACGCGTCGTCATGTCCTGGGGCTCGGCGCCCTCCAGGCCGCCGCGGCGCTCGGCTTCACCCGCATCGGTCCGGCCGCCGCCGCGGGCGCCGAGCCGCCACCCGCCCAGTACGCCCCCGCCATCGTCGTCGGCTCCGGCTACGGATCCGCCGTCGCCGCCCTGCGGCTCGGGCAGGCCGGCGTCCGTACCGTCGTCCTCGAAATGGGGCGGCTGTGGGACACCCCCGGGCCCGACGGCAAGGTCTTCCCCGCCACCTCGGCGCCCGACCACCGCTCCATGTGGTTCCGCACCCGCACCGAGGCCCCGCTCGCCCAGTTCCTCTGGCTCGACGTGGTGAACCGCGACATCAGCCCCTACCCCGGCGTCCTGGACCGGGTGAACTACGGCGACATGTCCGTGTACGTGGGCCGCGGCGTCGGCGGCGGCTCCCTGGTCAACGGCGGCATGGCGCCGACCCCGCGCCGCTCGTACTTCTCCGAGGTGCTGCCCCAGGTCGACGCCGACGAGATGTACGGCACCTACTACCCCCGGGCCCGCGCCATGCTGGGCGTCAACGACATCGACCCGGCCTGGTTCGAGTCCACCGAGTGGTACCGCTTCGCCCGGACCTCGCGCAAGCACGCCCACAACACCGGCCTGAAGACCGTGTTCGTGCCCAACGTCTACGACTTCGACCACATGAAGCGCGAGGCCGCCGGCACCGCCCCCCGCTCCGCGCTCGCGGGCGAGGTCATCTACGGCAACAACCACGGCAAGAAGAGCGTCGACAAGACCTACCTCGCCGCCGCCCTCGGCACCGGCAACGTCACCATCGAGACCATGCAGCGCGTGGTCGGCGTCCGCCCCGACCCGGCGGGCGGCTACGTCCTCACCGTCCGCACCAGCGACCTCAGCGGCCGGGTCACGCAGGTCCGCGAGCTGGGTTGTCGCCGGCTCTTCCTCGGCGCCGGCAGCCTCGGCACGACCGAGATCCTGCTGCGCGCCCGCGAAACCGGCACCCTGCCCGCGCTGAACGACCAGGTGGGGCTCGGCTGGGGGCCCAACGGCAACGTCATGACCGCCCGCGCCAACCACATCTGGGACACCGTCGGCGCCAACCAGGCCACCATGCCCGCCCTCGGCATCGACGACTGGGACAACGCGGCGAACCCGGTCTTCGCCGAGATCGCCCCGCTGCCCATGGGGTTCGAGCACTGGATCTCGATGTACCTGGCGATCACGAAGAACCCGCAACGCGGGCACTTCACCTACGACGCCGCCGCCGACTCCGCGCGGCTCCAGTGGCGCCGGGAACAGAGCGACCCGTCCCTGAACGCGGCCAAGAACCTCTTCGACCGCATCAACCGGCGGAACTTCACCGTCTACCGCCACGACCTCTTCGGCGGCAACCGGGCCTTCGCCGGCGACTTCACCTACCACCCGCTCGGCGGCTGCGTGCTCGGCCGCGCGACGGACGCGTACGGCCGCGCCAAGGGCTACCAGGGCCTCTACGTCGTCGACGGCTCCCTGGTCCCCGGCTCGCTCGGGGTGAACCCGTTCGTGACGATCACGGCCCTCGCGGAACGGAACATGGCGCGGATCCTCGCCGAGGATCCGCGCTAGTCCGTCCCCTTCCGGGACCCGTCAGGCCCGTCGGACCCGTCAGGACCGGTACAGGTTCTCGATCTCGTCCGCGAAGTCCTTCGCCACCACGTTCCGCTTCAGCTTCAGCGACGGCGTGACGTGGCCCGACTCCTCCGTGAACTGGGAGGGCAGGATGCGGAATTTCCGCACCGATTCCGCCTTGGAGACCGCCGCGTTGCCGTCGTCCACGGCCTGCTGGACGGCGGCGATCAGATCCGCGTCCTCCCGCAGCTCCGCCGCCGTCACGCCCCCCGGCTTGCCGTGCTCCGCGGCCCAGCGGCCGAGGAACTCCTCGTCGATGGTGACCAGCGCGGCGACGAACGGTCGCGCGTCGCCGACCACCATGCACTCCGCGACCAGCGCGTGGGCGCGGATCCGGTCCTCGATCACCGCGGGCGCCACGTTCTTGCCGCCCGCCGTGACGATGAGTTCCTTCTTGCGGCCGGTGATCGCGAGGTAGCCGTCCTCGTCGAGGGTGCCGACGTCGCCGGTGTGGAACCAGCCGTCGGTGAGCGCCTCGGCGGTCGCCGTCTCGTTCTTCCAGTACCCGGTGAAGACGTGCTCGCCGTGCAGCAGCACCTCGCCGTCGTCCGCGATGCGCACCACGGAGCCCGGCAGCGGCTGGCCGACCGTACCGATCTTCTGCTTGTCCCACGGGTTGAAGGTGGTGGCCGCGCAGGACTCGGTCAGGCCGTAGCCCTCCAGCACCGTGAAGCCGATGCCGCGGAAGAAGTGCCCGAGCCGCTCGCCCAGCGGCGCGCCGCCGGAGATCGCGTACTCGCCGCGCCCGCCGAGGACCGCGTGCAGCTTGCTGTAGACGAGCTTCGAGAACAGCTTGTGCTTGAGCTTCAGCCCGAAGGACGGCCCGCGCGGGGTGTCCAGCGCCCGGCTGTACGCGATCGCCGTCTCGGCGGCCGCGTCGAAGATCTTGCCCTTGCCGTCGGCCTGCGCCTTGGCGCGCGCCGAGTTGTAGACCTTCTCGAAGACGCGCGGCACGCCGAGGATCAGCGTCGGCCGGAAGGACTGCAGTTCGTCGGTCAGGTTCTTGATGTCCGGTACGCAGCCCAGCCGGATCGGCGCCAGTACGGCCGCCACCTCCACCAGGCGTCCGAAGACGTGCGCGGCCGGCAGGAACAGCAGCACCGAGCACTCGCCGGTCTTGAACAGCGGGCTCAGCCGCTCCACCGCGTTGCCGCACTCGGCGAAGAAGTTGCGGTGGGAGAGCACGCAGCCCTTGGGGCGACCGGTCGTGCCCGAGGTGTAGACGATGGTGGCCGGGTCGTCGGCGTTCGCCAGACCGCTGCGCTCGTCGACCTCCGCGTCGGTGATCGCGGCGCCCGCGGCCTTCAGTGCCTCCAGGGCGCCCTGTTCGATCTCCCAGACCTCGCGCAGTTCCGGCAACCGGTCGCGCAGCGCGGCCACGGTCCCGCTGTGACCCGGGCTCTCGACGATCGCCGCGGCGGCGCCGGAGTCACCGAGGATCCACTGGATCTGCTCGGGGGAGCTGGTCTCGTACACGGGGACGGTGACCGCGCCCGCGCTCCAGATCGCGAAGTCGAGCAGCACCCACTCGTAACGGGTGCGGGAGATCAGGGCGACCCGGTCACCGGGCTGGATCCCCGCCGCCATCAGGCCCTTGGCGGCGGCCCGTACCTCGGCGAGGAACTCCGTCGCGGTCACGTCCTGCCACCGACCGTCCACCTTGCGGCTCATGACGGCGGTGTCTGGATGCTGAGCGGCGTTGCGGCGGATGAGATCCGTCAGGTTCCCGTCCGACGGGACCTCGTACAGAGCCGGAAGGCTGAACTCGCGCAAGACTGCTGCTCCTCTGGGCGCCATCGCCACCGTGTGGACCGACCGGACGTTACCCACCGGTAGTGGGTTCCGGATAGAGGGAACCGGCCAGATGTTCCGTGCGTCACATTCTGTACATCGTCAGACATAGCCAGGACGCCGCACGCCCGGTATCGGCGATGCCGACAGTAGTCGACCCTGTTTGCGACTAGGAAGTAACCGCAGGTCCGGCAGGCTTCCGGGGCCGCCCTACCGGTCCGGGCCCGGTCGCCCCTAGGGTTGCGGGCATGGGTGGCAGCAGGAGTCGTACGAAGGTCCACGTCGTCAGCGACGTCCACGGCAACGTCGAGGCGCTGGCCCGGGCCAAGGACGGCGCCGACGCGCTGATCTGCCTCGGTGACCTGGTGCTCTTCCTGGATTACGCCGACCATTCGCGCGGCATCTTTCCCGACCTCTTCGGCGTCGAGAACGCCGACCGCATCGTGGAACTGCGCACGGCCCGGAAGTTCGGCGAAGCGCGCGATTTCGGCCGCCGGCTGTGGGCCGGACTGGACCGGGACCGGCTGATCGAGGAAGCCGTACGCCGCCAGTACGCAGAGATGTTCGCCGCCTTCCCCTCCCCGACGTACGCCACCTACGGCAACGTCGACGTCCCGTCGCTGTGGCCCGAGTACGCGGGCCCCGGCACCACCGTCCTCGACGGGCAGCGCGTGGAGATCGGCGGCCGCGTCTTCGGCTTCGTCGGCGGCGGACTGCCCTCCCCGATGCGCACGCCGTACGAGGTGCCCGAGGAGGAGTACGCCGCCAAGGTGGAGGCGCTGGGCGAGGTCGACGTGCTGTGCTCGCACATTCCGCCCGAGGTCCCCGAGCTCTGCTACGACACCGTGGCCCGCCGCTTCGAACGCGGCAGCGAGGCCCTGCTCGCCGCCATCCGCCGGACGAAGCCGCGGTACGCGCTCTTCGGGCACGTCCACCAGCCGCTGGCCCGACGCATGCGGATCGGCGGCACGGAATGCGTGAACGTGGGCCACTTCGCCTCGACCGGCACACCGTGGTCCCTGGAGTGGTGACTTGGGCGTCGCCGCTCCCGGGAGGGGCGCGGCGGGAGGTGCTGGAGTGGCGGCGGGAGGCCCTGGAGTGGCCGCACCCACACGCGCGGTAGCCTTCACGCGGCGGCCGGAGGCCTCCCGCACACTTGTCGAACACTCCCCGGAGGAGCGACCGCGATGGCGGAACACACCAGCTCAAGCATCACGATCGAGGCCTCGCCGGCCGACGTCATGGCCGTGATCGCCGACTTCGCCCGCTACCCCGAGTGGACCGGCGAGGTGAAGGAGGCGGAGGTGCTCGCCACCGACGCCGCGGGCCGGGCCGAGAAGGTGCGCCTGCTGCTCGACGCGGGCGCGATCAAGGACGACCACACCCTCGCGTACGCCTGGAAGGGCGCGGACGAGGTCAGCTGGACCCTGGACAAGTCCCAGATGCTGCGCCAGCTCGACGGCTCGTACCGGCTGGCGCCCCTGGACGGCGGTCGCAGCACCGAGGTCACCTACCAGCTGACCGTGGACGTCAAGATCCCGATGCTGGGCATGATCAAGCGCAAGGCGGAGAAGGTCATCATCGACCGCGCGCTGGCGGGCCTGAAGAAGCGCGTCGAATCGGCCTGACGCCGGTACGGGGCAGCCCGACGCCGGTACGGGGGCAGCCCGACTCCGGTACGGCGGCGGGTGCGGGCCCTCTGTTCCGACCCGGGTGCGGGTGCCGGCTGCCGCCTCGGCCCTGTTGCCCGCCCGAGCCCGGCCCTGACGCCGAGGCGGGTCCTGACGCGGCCGCCGGCCCGGCCCCCGCCGGCCGTGACGCGCCGCAGCGGGGCGCCGATCCGGCGCTGCGCCGCCGGGCCGGCCGGTCGGCTCCCGGTTCGGGCGGGACCCCGTCCCCGGGCCGCGCCCGATTCGTACGAGGAGAACCATGCCCCGCACCCTGCTGATCACCGGCCCCGGAGGGGCGGGGCGGACCACCGTCGCCGCCGGTACCGCGCTCGCCGCGGCCCGCGCCGGGCAGCGGGTGCTGCTGCTCTCCGCGGACCCGGCGGCCGACCCCGGGGCCGTTCCCGGGCTGCGGTTCGCCGGCATCGACTCCGGCGAGGAGTTCCGCGCCGAACTCGTCGCCCTCCAGGAACGCGGAGCCTCCCTCATCGGCATGCTCGGCGGACGCCCGCTCGCCGCCGAGGAGATCACCGAACTGCCCGGCGCCGAACAGTTCGCCCTGCTCCGCGCCCTGCGCCGGGCCGCCGCGGCACCCGCGACCGACCTCGTCGTCGTCGACATGCCCCCGCTCCACCAGAGCGTGACCGCCCTCGCGCTCCCCGCGCAGCTGCGCCGCTACCTGGCCCGGCTGCTGCCCGCCGAACGGCAGGCGGCCCGCGCGCTGCGCCCCGTACTGGCCCAGCTGGCCGGCGTCCCGATGCCCGCCCAGTGGCTCTACGAGGCCGCCGCCCGCTGGGACGAGGAGCTCGCCGCCGTCCAAGCCGTGGTCGAAGCCGCCGACACGGCCGTACGGGTCGTCGCCGAGCCCGGGGCCGCCGCGGACGCCGCCCTGCGCGCCGGCCTCCTCGGCCTCGCCCTGCACCAGCTGCCCGTCACCGACCTGGTGGCCAACCGGCTCGTGCCCCGGGACTCCGCGGACCCCTGGGTCGCGGGCCTCGCCGCCCGACAGGACGAGTTCCGCGAGGGGTGGAGCCGGGACCTGCGCGTCCTCGCCCTGCCCCACACCGGCGGGGAGCCCCGCGGCCCGGGGTCGCCGGCCGCCCTCGCCGGCGCCGGCCCGCTCGCCCCGCCGGCCGCCCCGGGCCGCCCCCGCTGGGCCGTCGAGGACCGGCGGGCCGAGGACGGGGTGCTGCTCTGGGCGGTTCCGCTGCCCCGGGCCCGCAAGAGCGAGCTCGACCTGGTCCGGCGCGGGGACGAGCTGCTCCTCGCGGTGGGCCCGCACCGCAGGATCGTTCCGCTGCCCTCGGCGCTGCGCCGCTGCACCGTTTCCGGCGCCGCTCTCACCGACGGCGTGCTCCGCATCCGCTTCACCCCGGACCCCCAGCTGTGGCCACGGGCGCACTGAACGGCGTACCGCCGTTCGGGTAAGGTCGAATGTGGCTGCACCGTACGCCCCGCAAGGAGAGTCCGCGATGAGCGAGACCGCCGACCGCCCCACCGACGACGACGCCTGGGCGAAGGCCTGCGAGGAGGACCTCGCCGCCGAACGGGAGCGTCGCCGCGCCGGCCGGGACGGCGCCGCACCGGGCAACGGGACCGCCGCCGAGGAACTGTTCAAGCTCTTCGAGGCCGTCGCCGAAAAGGTCTCCTCCCTGAACAACCCGATCGTCGGCGCCGTCGCCCAGGACGCCGTACGCCAGTTCGTCAACCAGGCCAAGACCGCGGCCAAGCCCGTCGTCGAGCGCAATCCCGAGGTATTCGGCCACCTCGCGGCCGCCGGCGCGGAACTCCTCGCCGCCTACCGCTCGGCCGTCGACGGCCACGAGCGCCGGTGGACGCGCGACGAACCGCCCACCCGGCCGACCCCCCGCAAGGACGGCGACCCCGGTCACGGGCCCGGCGAGGACCCGGGTGCGGGTCCGGCCGAGCGGATCGATCTCGACTGATCCTCCGGCCGCCTCGGGTACGGTGGGCCGTGGCGGGGCTTGACCGGAAACCGAGGGACTAATGGGACTCACCATCGGCGTCGACATCGGCGGCACCAAGATCGCGGCCGGCGTGGTCGACGAAGAGGGCACCATCCTTGAGACGTACAAGGTGCCCACCCCACCGACCGCGGACGGGGTGACGGAGGCGATCTGCGCCGCCGTCGCCGAAGTCAGCAGCAACCACACCATCGAAGCCGTCGGCATCGGCGCCGCCGGATACGTGGACGACAAGCGCGCGACCGTGCTCTTCGCCCCGAACATCCACTGGCGCCACGAGCCGCTCAAGGACAAGGTCGAGCAGCGCATCGGCCTGCCGGTGGTCGTCGAGAAC
Organism: Streptomyces sp. NPDC048383; assembly: GCF_040651775.1. NCBI lineage: Bacteria > Bacillati > Actinomycetota > Actinomycetes > Kitasatosporales > Streptomycetaceae > Streptomyces > Streptomyces sp. NPDC048383. The sequence continues at coordinate 57,792 of NZ_JBEZKS010000032.1, read as the reverse complement.
GACGCGAACTGCGCCGCCTGGGGCGAGTACCGCTTCGGCGCCGGCCAGGGCCACGAGGACGTCATCTGCATCACGCTCGGCACCGGCCTGGGCGGTGGCATCATCATCGGCAACAAGCTGCGGCGCGGACGCTTCGGCGTCGCGGCCGAGTTCGGCCACATCCGCGTCGTCCCGGACGGCCTGCTGTGCGGCTGCGGCAGCCAGGGCTGCTGGGAGCAGTACGCCTCCGGCCGCGCCCTCGTCCGCTACGCCAGGCAGCGCGCCAACGCCACCCCCGAGAACGCGGCGATCCTGCTCGCCCTCGGCGACGGCACCCCCGAGGGCATCGAGGGCAAGCACGTCAGCCAGGCGGCCCGCCAGGGCGACCTGGTGGCCATCGACTCCTTCCGCGAGCTGGCCCGTTGGGCCGGCGCGGGGCTGGCCGACCTGGCCTCGCTCTTCGACCCGTCGGCGTTCATCGTCGGCGGCGGCGTCTCCGACGAGGGGGACCTCGTCCTGGACCCGATCCGCAAGTCCTTCAAGCGCTGGCTGATCGGCGGCGCGTGGCGGCCGCACGCGCAGGTGCTGGCCGCGCAGCTCGGCGGCAGGGCCGGACTCGTCGGCGCGGCCGACCTGGCGCGCCAGGGCTGACCGGTCCTTCGTCATGACCGCCCGTCGCGCCCCTTGGGGGAGCGGCGGGCGGCTGCGTATGTTGCGGGCATGGACCCGACGCCGCCCCTGCCGCCCAAGTCCCTTACCGAGCCCGACGGTTCCGTCGTCATCCGGGTGCTCAGCTACAACCTCCGCTCGCTGCACGACGACGAGGACGCGCTCGCCCGGGTGATCCGGGCCTGCGCACCCGACCTGGTCCTCGCGCAGGAAGCGCCGCGGTTCTTCCGCTGGCGCAAGCACGCCGCCCGGCTGGCCGCGAAGTGCGACCTGGTGGTGCTCGGCGGGGGAGCGACGGCGGCCGGGCCGCTGCTGCTGTGCTCGCTGCGGGCCCTGGTGGAGCGCACCGAGGACGTCCTGCTGCCGCTCGGCCCCGGCCTGCACCGGCGCGGCTTCGCCACGGCGGTGGTCCGGTTCGGGGCGGTCCGGCTCGGGGTGATCAGCACGCACCTGTCGCTGGAGCGGGAGGAGCGGGGGCAGCAGACGGGGATGCTGCTGGAGCGCGTCGCGTCGATGGACGTCCCGTACGTGATCGTCGGGGGCGATGTGAACGAGACTCCGGTCGGGGATGCGTTCGGGAGGTTGGCCGGGGTGTTGCAGGACTGCTGGGCGGTGGCGCCGTGGGGTGGCGAGCACACGTTTCCGGCGGGGCCGGGGGTGCGGGCCGATCGGCGGATCGACGCGGTCTTCGCTTCGTCGGGGGTGGAGGTGTTGGCCTGCGGGGTGCCGGTCGGGTTGCCCGGGGTGGCGGACCGTGATCTGGGGGCGGCCACCGATCATTTGCCGGTGCTGGCCGTGCTGCGGCTTCCGGCGGGGCCGTAGGGCGGTGGCCCCGGGGCGGCCGCTGCGCGGGCCCGCTCCCCGCCCCGCCCTTTCGCCGTTTTCCGGGACCGCGCCCCGGCCCCCGTCCGGGGGCTCCGCCCCCGCAACCCCCACGCCTCAAACGCCGGGGGGCGGGGGCCGGCGGGCGCCGTTCGCCCGACGTGGGTGGGGGTGGGGCGGGCGTCGCGCCGGCCGCCGCGCCGGACGGGGCCGGCGCGGCCGCCGGGGCGGCGCGGGTCAGACCACCGCGCCGCGGCCCGGGTCGTCGTCCTCGTCCTCGTCGCCGTGGGCCATGCGGGCCACCAGGGTGGCGAAGCCGCCCAGGAAACCGCCGATGCCCAGGGTGGTCAACCACCAGGTCATGTTCCACTGGAGCAGCACCGCCAGGAGCAGCAGCACCGGGCCGCCGATCACCGCCAGCCACGCGAACTTCGCCGTCGTGTCCGCGGGCGGGAGCTCCGGCTCCGGCGGGACGAAGTGACCCTCCTCCGCGCCCGGGTCGTCGTCCTTCGGTTCGGCCGGCGAGTGGTCCCGGGGACCGGTGCCCGGCCCGGTCGCGCCCACGCCCGGGGCGAAGACCACCGAACTGCCCAGCGGCGGCAAGGGGTCCGGGTCGGTGCCCTTCCCCTTCCCCTCCCCCTTACCGTGGTCCTCGTCCGCCACCGGCGCCGGCGGGGCCGGCTTCACGTCCTCCTCGGGCAGCATCAGGTTCTCGATCGGCCGGAACGGCCGGGCCCCGGGCGGGTCCGGGGGCTCCTGTCCGTACCCGGCGACGATCGCGGCCCACGCCGCCTCCTCGTCCAGCGGGGGAACGCCCCCGGACGACTCCTCGTGCTCAGCCACCGCTGGCCGCCCCCTCCCTGCCGACGCTCTTCGCGAGCCGACCGACGAACGCATAGCTGTCCGCGAAGATCCGCTCCGCGTCATGGTCCAACGTCGCGACGTGGTAGCTCTGTTCCAGCAGGGTCTCGGTGACGTCCGTGGAGGACACCCGGGCCAGGATGCGCGCCGAGTCGACCGGCGGTACGACGTGGTCCTGCGGGCTGTGCAGCAGCAGCACCGGCTGCGTGACCTGCGGGAGTTCGGCGTCGACCAGCCGGAAGAACGTGCGCAGCGAATGCGCGGCCCGGGTCGGGACCCGGTCGTAGCCGATCTCGACGGAACCCGGCTTCGCGATGTCGCTCGTGATGCCCGGGGTCGAGCGGATGAAGTGCTTGGCCACCGGGAGGGCGACGGCGAGCCGGTCGTGCACCTTGTTGGCCGGGTTGACGAGGACGATGCCGCTGATGTCGTCCCCGTGCTTGGCGGCCAGCCGCAGGGTCAGCGCGCCACCCATCGACAATCCGAACACGAACACCTGCTCGCAGGAGTCCAGCAGCTCCCGCAGCGCGCGGTCCACCTCCGCGTACCAGTCCTGCCAACCCGTGAGCTGCATGTCCTGCCAGCGCGTCCCGTGCCCGGGCAGCAGCGGCAGCGACACGGTCAGGCCGCGCGCGGCCAGGTACTCGGCCCAGGGGCGGAGCGACTGCGGCGAACCGGTGAAGCCGTGGCAGAGAAGCACGCCGACCTCTCCGCCCTCGTGGCGGAACGGCTCTGCTCCAGGGAGGACGGGCACCAGAGTCTCCTTAGTCGATCAGGATGCGCGGGGGTACGGGGAGCGTTGCGCTGTGTGACTTCACCGTACGCGACGGGGGTGGTACCGACCAGGGTCGTAGGGCCGCCGCGGGCGGAGCCAGGGGATAAGGTCTGTTCGACAGATACAGGAAGGCTTTCGAGTTGATCTACGGCGCAATGAAGTTCTCCATCGGCGGGTCCCTGAAGCTCGCCTTCAGGCCGTGGGTGGAGGGCCTCGAAAACATTCCCGCGGAGGGGCCGGCGATCCTCGCGAGCAACCACCTGTCCTTCTCGGACTCCTTCTTCCTCCCGGCCGTGCTCGACCGGAAGGTGACCTTCATCGCGAAGGCGGAGTACTTCACCTCCCCCGGGGTCAAGGGCAAGCTGACGGCCGCGTTCTTCAAGGGCGTCGGTCAGCTTCCGGTGGACCGCTCCGGTGCGCGCGGTGCGGGCGAGGCCGCGATCAAGAGCGGCATCGACGTCATCGAACGCGGGGAGCTGTTCGGTATCTACCCCGAGGGGACGCGTTCACCCGACGGCCGCCTCTACCGCGGCAAACCCGGCGGTCTGGCCCGGGTGGCGCTCGCCACCGGCGCTCCGGTGATCCCCGTCGCGATGATCGACACCGAGAAGATCCAGCCCCCGGGCAAGGTGGTCCCGAAGCTGATGCGCCCGGGCATCCGGATCGGCAAGCCGCTGGACTTCAGCCGCTACCACGGCATGGACGGGGACCGCTTCATCCTCCGCTCGGTGACCGACGAGGTCATGTACGAGATCATGAAGCTTTCCGGCCAGGAGTACGTCGACATCTACGCGACGGCCGCCAAGCGGCAGATCGCCGACGCGGAGAAGGCCGAGAAGGCCGATAAGGCCGATAAGGCCGATAAGGCCGATAAGGGTGACAGGCCCGACAGGGGCGGCAAGGGCGACACCGTCGCCGAGTAGGTGGGCGGCGGACGTACCGCCCGCGGGGGGTGGGGGAGATGGCGAAGCGCGAGCGCGTCGTACGCATGTCGGTCGAGCAGCCGCTGTGGCGGGCCCTGACCGCCTACCGGCTGCTCACCGTGGTCTACGCGGTGCTGCTGTTCGCCTTCTCCCACAAGGAGTTCGACCGGCCCGGCGTCGCGATCGGCTACCTCTGCCTCCTCGCGGTCTGGACCCTGGCCACCCACCCCAGGGTGGCGAACGCGGCCAGTTGCACCCGGGGCTTCCTCGGCGCGGACCTCACCGTCGCGCTGACCGGGATCCTGCTCACCCCGCTCGCCGACTCCCACGAACGGATAGCGGACGGCGGCTCGACGCTGCCGAGCATCTGGACCGCCGGATCGGTGCTCGCCTTCGCCATCAAGGGCGGCTGGCGCTGGGCCGCCTTCGCCTCCTCCTTCGTGGCCGCCGCCAACCTCGTCATCCACGCGGGCCAGCCCACCCGCGACACCCTGCACAACGTCCTGCTGGTCTGGGTCGCGTCCATCGCGATCGGCTACGTCGTCGAGGTCGCCCGGGCCAGTGAGGCCACCCTCGCCCGCGCCCTGGAGATCGAGGCCGCCACCCGCGAACGCGAGCGCCTGGCCCGCGACATCCACGACGGGGTCCTCCAGGTCCTCGCCATGGTCCAGCGGCGCGGCACCGAACTGGGCGGCGAGGCCGCCGAGCTGGGGCGGATGGCGGGGGAGCAGGAGGTCGCCCTGCGCACGCTGGTCTCCACCGGCCTCGTGCACCCCTCACGGGTCTCCCGCGACGAGTCCCTCGGCGCGCTCGTCGACACGTACGAGGTGGACGAATCGGAGTCCGGGACCGGCGAACTGGACCTGCGCACGCTCCTCGCCCCGCACGCCGGGTCGCGGGTGAGCTTCGCCGAGCCGGGGACGCCGGTGATGTTGCGGGTGCCCGCGGCCCGGGAGCTGGCCGCGGCCGTCGGCGCCGCCCTGGACAACGTGCGCAAGCACGCCGGGGACGGCGCCCGGGCCTGGATCCTGGTGGAGGACTGGGGCGACGAGGTGATCGTCACCGTCCGGGACGACGGCCCGGGCATCCCGTCCGGCCGGCTCGACCAGGCGGCGGGCGAGGGCAGGATGGGGGTCGCCCTGTCCATCCGGGGCCGCCTGCGCGAGCTCGGCGGCAGCGCCGAGCTGGTGTCCGTCCCCGGACAGGGCACCGAAGTGGAACTGAAAGTACCGAGGGGGAGGACCCAGTGAACGCGCCGAACGAGCCCCATGGCCCGAACGAACTCCACGACATCAAGGTGATGGTCGTCGACGACCACCCGATGTGGCGCGACGCGGTCGCCCGCGATCTGGCCGCCGCCGGGTTCGACGTCGTGGCCACGGCCGGCGACGGTCCCGAGGCGCTGCGCCGCGCCCGCGCCGTCGTCCCGCAGGTACTGGTCCTCGACCTCAACCTGCCGGGCATGCCCGGGGTGCGGGTCTGCAAGGAACTCGTCGGCGCCGATCCCGCCCTGCGCGTCCTGGTCCTGTCGGCCAGCGGGGAGCACGCGGACGTGCTGGAGGCGGTGAAGTCCGGCGCGACCGGCTACCTGATGAAGTCCGCCGGAGCGCAGGAACTGATCGACGCGGTCCGCCGCACGGCCGCCGGCGACCCGGTGTTCACCCCCGGGCTGGCCGGCCTCGTGCTCGGCGAGTACCGGCGGCTGGCCACCGATCCCGCCCCGGTCGCCGCCGACGAGCCCAAGGCCCCGCAGCTGACCGACCGGGAGACCGAGGTCCTGCGGCTGGTGGCCAAGGGGCTCTCGTACAAGCAGATCGCCGAACGCCTGGTCATCTCGCACCGCACGGTGCAGAACCACGTCCAGAACACCCTCGGCAAGCTCCAGCTGCACAACCGGGTGGAGCTCGTCCGGTACGCCATAGAGCGCGGGCTCGACGACGCCTGACCGGACCCGCGCCGCCGCCGCGGTCCACGCCGGCCCGCCGGATCGCCGCGAACCGGGTGTCGAACGTCGTACTTACGTCTTCGTACGAGTGAACCGATGTACGCGACGCCCCGCGATTCCACCTGAATCGCCCTCGCCCGACCCCTTGCTGTGACGTGGGTCACCACTAGCGTGACCGTCATGGCGAAGGGAGATTCCATGAAGGTCGGAGTGCTCACGGGCGGCGGCGACTGCCCCGGACTCAACGCGGTGATCAGGGCCGTCGTCCGCAAGGGCGTGCAGGAGTACGACTACGGGTTCATCGGGTTCAAGGACGGCTGGCGCGGGGCCGTCGAGGGCAACACCGTCCCGCTCGACATCCCCGCCGTCCGGGGCATCCTCCCCCGGGGCGGCACCATCCTCGGGTCCTCGCGCACGAACCCGTTCAAGACGGAGAACGGCGTGCGCTCCATCAAGGAGAACCTCGCCAAGTTCGAGGTCGACGCCCTCATCGCGATCGGCGGCGAGGACACCCTCGGCGTGGCCGCCGAGCTGTACGCGGAGTACGGCATCCCCTGCGTCGGCGTCCCCAAGACCATCGACAACGACCTGTCGGCCACCGACTACACCTTCGGCTTCGACACGGCCGTGGGCATCGCCACCGAGGCCATCGACCGGCTGCACACCACGGCCGAGTCCCACATGCGGGTCCTGGTCGTCGAGGTGATGGGCCGGCACGCCGGCTGGATCGCCCTGCACTCCGGCCTCGCGGGCGGCGCCAACGTCATCCTCATCCCCGAGCAGCGCTTCGACATCGACAAGGTCTGCGCCTGGGTCACCTCCCGGTTCAAGGCGAGCTACGCCCCGATCGTCGTCGTCGCCGAGGGCGCGATGCCGACCGACGGCGAACTGGTCCTCAAGGACGCCACCACCGACTCCTTCGGGCACGTCCGCCTCTCCGGCGTCGGCGAGTGGCTGGCCAAGGAGATCGAGGCGCGCACCGGCAAGGAGGCCCGTACGACGGTCCTCGGGCACGTCCAGCGCGGCGGCACCCCGAGCGCGTTCGACCGCTGGCTGGCCACCCGCTTCGGGTTGCACGCCGTCGACGCCGTGCGGGACGGGGACTTCGGCAAGATGGTCGCGCTGAAGGGGACCGACATCGTCCGGGTGCCGATCATCGAGGCCACCTCGAAGCTGAAGACCGTGGACCCCGCGCTCTACGAGGAGGTCGGCGTCTTCTTCGGCTGACCGGCCCGGGATTCCCGACGAACGCGGGGGCTGGGTTGCCGGGCGCCGCCGGACCGTGGGTCGTATCGTGACGAACGACCCATGGTCCGACATACCGTACGGGAGCACGCGTGGAGATCCTGGCCTTCGGAGTGACCGCCGACGAGAAGCCGCTCCTGGAGCGCGCCTTCGCGGGGGAGCACGAGGCCCGCTGCCTCGAAGTCTTCCTGACCGAGGACACCGCGCCCATCGCCGCCGGGTACGAGATCGTCTCCTCCAGCGTCAACGCCGACCTGAACGCCCGGGTCCTGAACATCCTCGCCGCCGGCGGGACCAGGATGATCGCCCAGCGGTCCACCGGCTTCAACAACATCGACCTGGACGTGGCCGCCCGGCTCGGCATGACCGTCGGCCGGGTCTCCTTCTACTCGCCCTACTCGGTGGCCGAATTCGCCTGGACCCTGGCGATGGCCGTGAACCGGCGGATCGTCCGCGCCTCGATCCGCACCCGCGACTTCGACTTCCGGCTGGACGGGCTGATGGGCCGCGACATGCGCGGCCGCACCGTCGGCGTCCTCGGCACCGGCAAGATCGGCGAGGCCTTCACCCGGATCGCGCACGGCTTCGGGATGAACCTGCTCGGCTGGGACGTCGCCGAGAACCCGGCCTGCGCGGCCCTGGGCATGACGTACGTGCAGAAGGAGGAACTGTTCGCCTCCTCCGACCTGATCAGCCTGCACGTGCCCCTGCTGGACTCCACCCACCACATCATCGACGCGGCCGCCCTGAAGGCCATGCGCGACGACGCGATCCTGGTGAACTCCAGCCGCGGCGGACTGATCGACACCGAAGCCCTGGTCACGGAGTTGCGGGCGGGCCGCTTCAGCGGGATCGGCCTGGACGTGTACGAGGCGGAGGCCGGGGTGTTCTTCCTCGACAAGTCCCTGGAGACCGTGGAGGACGACACCCTGGCCCGGCTGGTCACCTTCCCGCACGTGGTGGTCACCTCCCACCAGGCGTACTACACGAGCGACGCCGTGGGCCAGATCATCGAAACCACCGTGCGGAACGTGGCCGACTACCTCGCCGGCCGCCGCTCCGAGAACACCCTCGTGCCCGGCCCCGCCTGACCGGGCCCGGGCGGGGCCCACACCGCGCTCACACCGGCGCCCGCACCCCGATCAGCAGGTCGCGGACCAGCTCCACGCCGCGCAGGGTCAGCACCGACTCGGGATGGAACTGGACGCTCGCCACGCCCGCGGCCGGCGACCGCAGCGCGTGGACCTCACCCGTCACCGGGTCCCGGGACACCTCCACCCCCTCGGCGGCCAGCCGCGCGGCCAGGTCGTCGGCGCAGTGCGCGGTGTACGTGTTGTAGAAGCCGACCACCTCCTCGGCCCCGAACAGGTCGATGCGGGTCTGCGCACCCTGCGCGGGCTCCGCCTTGCGCACGAGCGGCAGACCCAGCTCGGCCGCCAACAGTTCGTGCCCCAGGCAGACGCCCAGGATCCCGCCCCGGTGCGCGGCCAGCAGCTCCCCGGTCAGCGCGCGCAGCGTCCGCATCTTCGTGTCGTCGGCGTCCGCCGGGTCGCCGGGCCCCGGGCCCAACACGACCGGGCCCTCCCAAGCGGTCGCCGCCGCCCGCAGCCCCGGGTCGTCGTAGCGGCGTACGGTCACCTCCAGGCCGGTCACCCGCAGCAGGTGCGCCAGCATCGCGGTGAAGGTGTCCTCGGCGTCCACCACCAGGGCGTGCCCGGTGACCCGCGCCGGGCGGTCCTGCATCCGCAGCCAGAACGGGGCCAGGTCCCGGCGCCGGGCCGCGAGCGCCTCCCGCACCCGGGGATCGTCGGCCGCCCGGGCGCCGGCGAAGGCCGGCCGGGGCGCGGCCTCCCGCACGCCGAGCGCGGCCAGCACCCCGGCGGCCTTCGCGTGGGTCTCCGCGACCTCGCCGGCCGGGTCGGAGTGCCGGACCAGGGTGGCGCCGACCGCCACCCGCAGGGCGCCGTCCGGGGCGATGTCGGCGGTGCGGATCAGGATCGGGGAGTCCAGGGTCTGCGCTCCCGCCGCGTCCGTGCCGAGGAGCGCCAGCGCCCCCGCGTAGTAGCCCCGGCCGCCCTTCTCGTACCGCTCGATGACCCGGCAGGCGTTCTGCACGGGCGAGCCCGTCACCGTCGCCGCGAACATGGTCTCCCGCAGCACCTCGCGGGCGTCCAGCGAGGACCGGCCGCGCAGCTCGTACTCGGTGTGCGCGAGGTGCGCCATCTCCTTCAGTCGCGGCCCGACGACGACCCCGCCCATGTCGCCGACCGTGCACATCATCTTCAGTTCCTCGTCGACGACCATCGACAGTTCCTCGGTCTCCTTGCGGTCACCGAGGAAGGCGAGCAGCGAATCGACCGTCGGGCCGCCCGCGGGATACCGGTACGTCCCGCTGATCGGGTTCATCACGACGGTGCCGCCCGACATCCGTACGTGGACCTCCGGACTGGCCCCGACCAGGGTGCGGTCCCCGGTGTGGACGACGTACGTCCAGTACGCGCCCCGCTCGCCCTCCAGCAGCCGCCGGAACAGGGCCAGCGCGTCCGCCCGGCCGAAGCCGTCGATCCGGCCGCCGTAGGTGCGCCGGATCACGAAGTTCGCGCCCTCGCCGCGGCCGATCTCGTCGCGGATGACCCGCTCGACGGTGGCCGCGTACTCCACGTCGCCGACGTCGAAGCCGCCGCCCTCGACCCGCACCTCGTGCGCGGGCAGCGCGGCCAACGCCTCGGCGAGCGGCACCTCCCAGGCCTCCTCGGCGGCCAGCACGCTCAGCGGGGTGCCGTCGTCGCGCACGTCGAAGCCGCGCTCGCGGATCTGCCGGAACGGTACGAGGGCCAAGGTGGGCAGCGGGCCGACGGGCAGGTCGGCGAGCCGCTCGGCCTCGTGGACCGGACCGACGAGCACCTCGACGGTGTCGTGGTCACGGCCCGGGGTCCGCCGACGCAGCAGCGCGAACGGCGGGGCGGAGTCGTGGAGCAGGCGGCTGAATCCCGTGGTCATGGTGGGGCGTCCTTCCGGAGGGAGGGACGGCCCGGGCTCCTGCGCGGTGCAGGTCGCACCACATGCGGAAGGCCGCCCCTCGGGGCGGCCTTCGCGTCACTCGTACGTGTCAGTGGGTACGCGCGAGGAGTGGGCCGCCGGAAGCGGGCCACCACCAGTTCTGGTGCGAGTGCGCGTACATGCCGACGACCCTAGCCCACACCGCGCGCGTCCGGGGAGATGGTCGTCTCACGTAGTGGGCAACGGGCTGGACGGGACGTAGGACGCCGTAATGTGTACGAGGTGACCGTGAACGCTGAAACCCAAGCCCCCGCCGCCAAGGCGACCTGGCGAGACCTTCCCGCGGCGCAGCAGCCTTCGTACCCCGATGCCGAGGCACTGCGCGCTGTCGTCGCGGACCTCGAGTCGTATCCTCCCCTCGTCTTCGCGGGTGAGTGCGACCAGCTGCGCGCCCGTCTGGGAGCCGTCGCCAAGGGCGAGGCGTTCCTGCTGCAGGGCGGCGACTGCGCCGAGGCCTTCGACGGGGTGTCCGCCGAACACATCCGAGCCAAGCTGAAGACGCTGCTCCAGATGAGTGCCGTCCTGACGTACGCGGCCTCCGTGCCGGTCGTCAAGGTCGGCCGCATCGCCGGCCAGTACTCCAAGCCGCGCTCCAAGGACACCGAGACCCGCGACGGCGTCACCCTGCCGACCTACCGCGGCGACTCCGTCAACGGCTTCGCCTTCACCGAGGCGGACCGCATCCCGGACCCCGAGCGGCTGAAGCGGATGTACCACGCCTCCGCCTCCACGCTCAACCTGGTGCGCGCCTTCACCACCGGTGGTTACGCCGACCTGCGCCAGGTGCACGCCTGGAACCAGGACTTCGTGAAGTCCTCCCCGTCCGGGCAGCGCTACGAGCAGCTCGCGCGGGAGATCGACAACGCGCTCAACTTCATGAAGGCCTGTGGCACCGACCCGGCCGAGTTCAAGGCCGTCGAGTTCTACGCCTCCCACGAGGCGCTGCTCCTCGACTACGAGGGCGCGCTGACCCGCACGGACTCGCGCACCGGCAAGCTGTACGACACCTCGGGCCACATGGTCTGGATCGGCGAGCGCACGCGCCAGCTGGACCACGCGCACATCGAGTTCTGCTCGCAGATCGCGAACCCGATCGGCATCAAGCTCGGCCCCACGACGACCGTCGACGAGGCCCTGACCTACATCGACCGCCTCGACCCCGAGCGCGAGCCGGGCCGGCTGACCTTCGTCGTCCGCATGGGCGCCGACAAGGTCCGCGACAAGCTCCCCGAGCTGGTCGAGAAGGTCACCGCCTCCGGCGCGACCGTCGCCTGGGTCACCGACCCGATGCACGGCAACACCTTCGAGGCGGCCTCCGGCCACAAGACGCGCCGTTTCGACGACGTGCTCGACGAGGTCAAGGGTTTCTTCGAGGTCCACAAGGCGCTGGGCACCCACCCGGGCGGCATCCACGTCGAGCTCACCGGTGACGACGTCACCGAGTGCGTGGGCGGCGGCGACGAGATCTTCGTCGACGACCTGCACCAGCGCTACGAGACGGCCTGCGACCCGCGGCTCAACCGCAGCCAGTCCCTGGACCTGGCGTTCCTGGTCGCCGAGATGTACCGGGACCAGTAGGGATCACTCAGTACCTTCGTACGACGATGGGGCGCGGATCGATGTGATCCGCGCCCCATCGTCGTATCGAGGGCTTTTAGGGTTGCCTAACTTTGGGTACGGTTAGGTAAGCCTCACCGAATCGGGGAGGGCCGTCGAACCGTTCCTCGCCAGGGAGGTGAACCGCGTGTACGTCTGCTCGTGCTTCGGGATCACCGACAAGCAGGTCAAGGACCACGCGGCGGCCGGGGCCTGTACCCCCCGCCAGATCGCCTCGGCGACGAAGGCCGGCACCGACTGCGGCTCGTGCGTGCGCACCATCCAGGGCATCCTGGGCCGCGGGGCGTGCCCGCGCCGGGAACTGCTGGACCAGGGCCGGACGGCCGCCGTCCTCTCGGCCGACGAACCCGCGCTGGCCGAAGCGGCCTAGAGTCCGGGGTCCCGGCGGCCTAGCTCTCCGGCTGCTCGATCAGCTGCGCGATGTAGAGCGGCTCGCCGATGCTCTCGATCAGTTCCAGCTGGGTGTCGAGGTAGTCGATGTGGTGCTCCTCGTCCTCCAGGATCTCCTCGAAGAGCCGCGCCGAGGTGACGTCACCCTTGCCGCGCATGACCTCGATGCCGCGCTTGAGGCGGTCGATCGCCTCGACCTCGACCTGCCGGTCCGCCTGGAACATCTCCGTGAGGGTCTGACCGACGCGCACGTGGAAGAGACGCTGGTAGTTCGGCAGCCCGTCGAGCATCAGGATGCGCTCGGTGATCTTGTCCGCGTGCTTCATCTCGTCGATGGACTCGGCACGGGTGTAGTTGGCGAGCTTCGTCCAACCCTTGTTGTCCTGGATGCGGTAGTGCAGCCAGTACTGGTTGATGGCGGTGAGTTCGCCGGTCAGCTGCTCGTTGAGAAACTCAAGGACCTCGGGGTCGCCCTGCATCGCAGAAGCTCCTTCCAAGCAATGTCATCTAAGTGACTGGGCAGGTGCGCGCATCCTTGCACCGCCGCCGGAGGCCGTCCAGTAAGTGCCTCCTTAGTGGGAGTTGCCAGGACTTGCCCTGATGGGCCCGGACCTGGTCATGACCACCCTGCCCAGTCTGTCACCATGGACTCATGGGTCAGCCGGAAAACCGGGAATCTCCGGGAGCAGAGCAGTTCGAGCTCCCTCCGGGGCAGCGGTTGCAGCGGGGCTGGCCCGTCACCCACTACGGTCCTGTACCGAAGTTCAAGCCGGACCGGTGGGAGTTCCGCGTCTTCGGCGCGACCGTCGACGGCGAGAAGCGCTGCTGGAACCACGAGGAGTTCGCGGCGCTGCCGTTCGACTCCGTCGTCGCGGACCTGCACTGCGTCACCAAGTTCAGCATGCTGGGCGCCGAATGGGGCGGCGTGCGCGCGCGCACCCTCCTGGAACTGGCGCCGCCGACCCCGCAGGTCACGCACGTGATGGTGTGGGCCGAGTACGGCTTCAGCTCCAACATGAGACTCGCCGACTTCGCCGCCGAACGGACCGTCTTCGCCACCCACATGGGCGGCGAACTGCTGACGGCCGAACACGGCTTCCCGCTGCGCCTGGTGGTACCGCACCTGTACGCGTGGAAGGGCCCCAAGTGGGTCCGCGGCATCGAGTACATGACCGCCGACCGCCGCGGCTTCTGGGAGGAGCGCGGCTATCACAACGTCGGCGACCCCTGGCGCGAGCAGCGCTACTCGTACCAGGAGGAGCCGGGCGACGGCCCCGAGCTCTAGGCCGTGAAGTGGCCCCCGCTCAGTGGTGGTAGCGGTGGACGACCGCGTGACCCTTGCCGCGGCCGATCATCCACCGGTTCACCGGCACGGTGATCACGAAGGCCGCGGCCAGCGCGATCGCCAGGACGATCCAGAACAGCGGGTCCGCGAGGTGCGCGTCCATCGCGCCCGGCCACAGCGCGATCACCCCGTTGTCGATCAACTCCATGACCGCGATCGAAAGCGTGTCCGCGGCCAGCGCCACCCGGACGGCCGAGCGGAAGTCCACCCCGGCCGCGAGGACCCCGCGCAGCGTGAGGGCGTAACCGAAGACGAACGCGAGGATGATCGCGAGGATCATCGTCGGTACGTTGCCCCAGCCCAGCGCGGTCCCGATGACCATGCCGAGCACCTCGCCGATGGCGCATCCGGTGAGGCAGTGCAGGGTGGCCCGGGCCGCCGCACCCCACGTGACCTTGCCGCCGGCGGGCGGGTGTGCGGGTCCGTGGTGGCCGGATGCGTGCCCCGGGTCGTGTCCCGGTTCGTGGGTGCCGTCGTGCTCGTCGCCGTGTTCGTGGTGCGCGTGCGCGTGTTCCATGGCCAAGCCCCTCGCATGGGAAACGCCGTATGCGGTTCTGTCCCGGTGACAGAACCGTATACCCCCCCAGGGTATTCCTCAAGCAACGTGGCGATCAGTGCGAGGTGCGCAGCTCCTTCAGCAGGGCCACGTCCGCCGCGTGCCCTTCCTTGCCGCCGGGCGTCTCGATGACCAGCGGGACGCCGGCCGTCTCGGGATGCGAGAACAGTTCACCGAAGGCCTCCGGGCCGATGTGCCCCTGGCCGATGTTGGCGTGCCGGTCCTTGTGGGCGCCGACACCCTCCTTGGAGTCGTTGGCGTGGATCAGTTTCAGCCGGCCCGGTCCGACGGCGTCCACCAGCAGGTCCAACGTCTGCTTGGTGCCGCCCGGCTCGGCCAGGTCGTGACCGGCCGCGAAGATGTGGCAGGTGTCCAGGCAGATCCCGAGCCCGGGGTGGTGGTCGAGCGCCTCGAAGTACGGCCCGAAGTCCCAGGTGCGCGAGCACAGCGAGGAACCCTGCCCGGCCGTGGACTCCAGCAGCAGGAAGGGGTCGTCGTCATGGGTCAGCTCGTCCAGCAGCGGCAGCATGTGCTCCCTGACCTGCGCGTACGCCGCGTCGCGCGGGCGGCCGCCGGTCGCCGAGCCGGTGTGGACGACCACCCCGAGCGCGCCGATCTCCCGGGCCCGGCGCAGCGAGTGCCGCAGTGACTCCACCGACTTCTCCACGGTGGCCTCGGTGTGCGAGCCGAAGTTGATCAGGTACGGCGCGTGCACGTACGCCGGTACGGAGAGCTCGGCGCACCGCGCGCGGAACAGCTCGTCCTGCGCCGGGTTCCCCTTCGGCGTGGCCCAGCCCCGGGGATTGGCGACGAAGACCTGGACGGCCTCCGCGCCCATCTCGGCGGCGTACGCCAGGCCCACCGAGGCGAGTCCGCCGGCGACGGGCACGTGCCCGCCCACCGGATTGCGCGTCGCCGCCGCGTCGCGGGAGACGGCGGGAGGCGTCGGCGTCGAGTTGGTCACCGCGGGGGTGACGGACGGGTTCACAGGCCCCTCGTCCGCACCGTGATCGTGCTGCCCTCGGGGGCGTTCAGGCCGCCGAGCACCGACTGGGAGTCCACCGTGTCGCTGAAGGACAGGAACGGCCGGTCCACCTTGACCTGGAAGCCGAGGCCCTCCAGCGTCCTGCGGGCCGTGTCCAGGTCCTTGCCGGTCACGTCCGGTACCTGCACCTGGCGGGGGCCCTTGGACAGGGTGAGGGTGACCGTGTCACCGGCGGCCGCCTGGGCGCCGGCGAGCGCCGACTGGTTGGCCACCGTGCCCGGCGCCGAGGGCGAGTTGACCTGCTCACCGGCCGTCCTCACGGTGAGGCCGAGGCCCTCCAGCGCTTCCCGCGCCTGGTCCAGGGTCCGGCCGGTGACGTTCGGCACCTGGACGGGCCGCCCCTTGCTGACGACCAGCGCGACCGCGGTGTCGGGCGCCCGCCGCTGACCGCCCGCCGGGTCGGTGCTGATGACCGAGCCCCGGGCGACGTCCTGGCTGAAGGCCTGCGTGACGATTCCGGGCGCCAGGCCCGTCTTCGTCAGTTCGGCTTTGGCCTCCTCCAACGGCCGACCCTTGAGGTCGGGCACGCCGACGACCTCGGGGCCGCGCGAGACGGTGAGCACCACGGCGCCGTTCCCGCGGATCCGCTTGCCGCCCTCGGGGTCGGTGTTCATCACCGTCCCGCGCTCGAAGGCGTCGCTGAACTTGCGGTCGATCCGCTTCACCCCGAGCCCGGCCGCCGACAGCTGGGACTTCGCCCGCTCCTCGGACTTGCCGAGCAGGTTCGGGACCTTCGTGAACTGGCCGGAGTTGATGTACCAGACGCCCGTGCCGAGACCGAGCGCGAGCAGCACGCCCGCGACGATCAGCAGCGGCCCGCGCCGGGGCCCGCGCGGCAGCCGGCGGCTCGGGGGCGGCGGCGCCGAGGAGGCGAGCGGCGTCGAGGGGGCGAGCGGCGTCGACGCCAGCCGCGAGGTGTGGAGCACCGGCTGCTGATCGTCCACCGCGCGGGGAATCACCCCCGTACGGTCCTCGGCGGCGGTGCGCGTCCGGGCCAGCGCCTGCGGCGGTACGGCGTCCAGCTCGCCCTCGCCGAGGCCGTCCCGCACGCCGCGGACCAGGCCGAGGAGGGCGGCGGCGTCGGAGGGGCGCAGCTCGGGGTTGCGGGCGGCGGCCTGCGCGACGAGCGCGTCGAGACCGGCCGGCAGGCCCGGGACGAGGGCCGACGGGGGCGGCACGTCCTCGTTGAGGTGCTGGTAGAGCACCTGGGCGGGGCTGCCGCCGTTGTGCGGCTTGCTGCCGGTGAGCATTTCGTAGAGCACGACGCCGCAGGCGTAGACGTCCACGCGGGTGTCGGTGATACCGTTCTCGATCTGCTCGGGCGCCAGGTAGGAGACCGTGCCGAGGACCGAGCCGGTGGTGTTCGTGACGGAGCCCACGGAGCGGACCAGCCCGAAGTCGGCCACCTTCACCCGGCCGTCGTCGCCGATCAGGACGTTCTCCGGCTTCATGTCCCGGTGCACGAAACCGGCCCGGTGGGCGGCGCCGAGGGCGGCGAGGACCGGTTCGAGGATGTCGAGGGCGGCCCTCGGCTGGAGCGCGCCGCGCTCGCGGAGCACGTCGCGCAGGGTGCAGCCGGAGACGTACTCCATCGCGAGGTAGGTGTACGGACCGTCGGTCCCCTGATCGAAGACGGCCACCACGTTGGGGTGGGCGAGGCGGGCCACGGACTTCGCCTCGCGGATGAAGCGGTCGACGAAGGCGCCGTCGGCGGCCAGCGCCGGGTGCATCACCTTCAGCGCGAGGACGCGGTCCAGGCGGGTGTCCACGGCCCGGTAGACCGTGGCCATGCCGCCGGCCGCGATGCGGGCATCGATGCGGTAGCGGCCGTCGAGCACGCGCCCGACGAGGGGGTCATCCAGGGTCGTATCCACCCGGCGATTCTACGAGCGCCCACCGCGCCACCGGCCCGGATGGGGGTGGTTGCAGCGCAGCTGTGACGCACGTCCCCCTCCGGGCAGGCGCCCGCAGACCCCTGCCGGCCCCGCCCGGCAGGGCCAGTACCGCAGGGTCAGGAGGTGAAGGCGGGGCGTTCGGGGTCGAGGGCGGCGCGGCCCTCGACGGGGGAGGAGGCTTCGGCGAAGCGCCGCTGCGGGATGCGACCGGCGCGGTGCGCGAGGCGTCCCGCCGAGACGGCGTCCCGCATGGCCGCGGCCATCAGGACCGGGTCCTGGGCCCGGGTCACGGCGGAGGCCAGCATCACCCCCGCGCAGCCCAGCTCCATGGCCAGCGCGACGTCCGACGCCGTGCCGGCCCCCGCGTCCAGGATGACCGGGACACCGGCCCGCTCGACGATCAGCTCGAAGTTGTGCGGGTTGCGGATGCCCATGCCCGAACCGATGGGGGAGCCGAGCGGCATGATCGCCGCGCAGCCCACGTCCTCCAGCTTGCGGGCGAGCACCGGGTCGTCGTTGGTGTACGGCAGGACGGTGAAGCCCTCGTCCACCAGGACCTCGGCGGCGTCCAGCAGCTCGACGCCGTCGGGCAGCAGGGTGCGCTCGTCCGCGACCACCTCCAGCTTGATCCAGTCCGTGCCCAGGGCCTCCCGTGCGAGGCGGGCCGTGAGCACGGCCTCGCCGGCGGTGAAGCAGCCCGCCGTGTTCGGCAGCACGGCGATGTCGAGCTTCGTCAGGACCGACAGCACCGAGCCCTGCACCGTCGGGTCCAGGCGGCGCATCGCCACCGTCGTCAGTTCCGTCCCGGACGCGGTCAGCGCGCGTTCCAGGACGTCCAGGCTCGGCGCGCCGCCGGTGCCCATGATGAGGCGGGAGGAGAAGGTCCGGCCGCCGAGCGCGAAGAGATCGTCCGCCATCGCCGTCAGCCTCCCTGGACCGCGGTGAGGACCTCGACGCGGTCGCCGTCGCCCACGGGGGTGTGCGGCCACTGCCCGCGCGGGACCACGGTCTCGTTGAGGGCGGCGGCGACGCCCTTGGGCGCCCGGGACAAAGTGGCGACCACCGCGTCGAGGGTGGTGCCGGCCGCGAACTCGCGCGGCTCGCCGTTGACGGAGATGGTCATGCGTAGGACTCCTGACGTGCGGGGGAGAAGCGGCGGGGGGTGAAGGGGCGGGCGATCTCCGGTACGACACCGGTCGCCAGCAACTCCGCCATCACGTCCCCGGTGAGGGGCGTCAACAGGACCCCGTTGCGGTAGTGGCCGGTGGCCAGGTGCAGGCCCGGCAGCTCGGTCGGGCCGAGCAGCGGCGCGTTGTCCGGCGAGCCGGGGCGCAGCCCCGCCAGGGTTTCCACCAGCGGGAGTTCGGTGATGCCGGGCACCAACTCGTGGGCGTCGCGCAGCAGCTCGTAGACGCCGCCGGCGGTGACGGTGGTGTCCCAGCCGAGTTCCTCGCTGGTGGCGCCGACGACGAGCTCGCCGCTCTCGCGCGGCACCAGGTAGACGTGGCTGCCGCGCACGACCGCCCGTACGGTCCGCGACAGGAACGGGCCGTACGCGGCCGGTACCGACAGCCGCAGCACCTGCCCCTTCACCGGCCGTACGGGAACGGCCACCTGGGGCGGTACGCCGGCCAGCCGGCCGCTGAGCGAGCCGGCGGCCAGCACCACCTGGTCGGCGAGCACCTCCGTACCGTCGTCCAGGACGGCGCCCGCCGCCCGGTCCCCGCTGGTGAGGAGCCGGTCCGCCCGGCTGCGGCGCAACGTCACCCCGGAGCGTTCGCAGGCGGCCAGCAGCGCGGCCGCGAGCCGGCGCGGATCGACCTGGTGGTCCCCGTCGACCCGCAGCCCGCCGCGCACCCCGGGCGCCAGCATCGGCTCCAGGCGGCGGCACTCGCGGCCGGTGAGCCACTCGGACTCCAGCCCGCAGCGGCGCTGGAGCGCGTGGAGTTCGCGCAGGTGGAGGCGGTCGTCGGCGTCGAGGGCGACGGCCAGGGTGCCGCAGGCCCGGTAGCCGATGTCCATGCCGCCGGCGGCCTCGTGCAGTTCGGCGGCGAAGTCCGGATAGCGGGCGGCGGAAGCCACGTTGAGCCCGAGCAGGGTCTCCTCGCCGTAGTGCAGTTCCGTGACGGCGGCCAGCATGCCCGCCGCGACCCGGGCCGCGCCGCCGCCCGGGTCCGGGTCGGCCAGTACGACGCGCAGGCCGCGCCGGGCGGCCCGCCAGGCGATGACCAGGCCGATGATCCCGCCCCCGATGACGAGGACGTCGGATCCCTTCCGAGATGAGTGCATGGGCGTCCAGCCCCTCCCTTCGCCGGCATGACCCGGATCAGGTTCGTACGGTCGGAGGCCGGCCAGCCTCCCTCTCAGCCCGGTGCGCCCGGACTCCCGCGATGGGTAACGGTGGCCAGACTAACCCCGTGGCCGGTGGCGGGTAAGGCTGCCTCCCCGCTGCCTCCCGCCGTCCCGCCACCGCCCCGGCGCTGTTCGGCCCGTGGGCTCCCCGCCGTCCCGCCCGGGCCGCCGCACCCGCTATTCCTGACGAATCGTCAGGGAACTAGGCTGGGTCGGGTGAGCGAGCAGACGCAACAGACGAAGCCCGGTGTCGTGATCGTCGGCGCCGGAATGGCCGGGGTGCAGACCGCGGTGGCCCTGCGCGAACAGGGCTTCACCGGCCCCGTGACCCTGCTGGGAGCCGAACCCCACCAGCCCTACGACCGGCCCCCGCTGTCCAAGGCGGTGCTGCTCGGCAAGGCGGAGGACTCCGCCTTCGACGTCGACTTCGAGGGCCTGGACATCGAGCTGCGGCTCGGCACCGAGGTCACCGGCTTGCGGCACGCCGCCCGCGAACTGGACACCGGGGCCGGACCCGTCCCGTACGGGGCCCTCGTCCTGGCCACCGGCGCGCGACCGCTGACCCTGCCCGGCACCGAAGGCGTCCCCGGCGTGCACCTGCTGCGCACCCTCGACGACGCCGCCCGGCTGCGGCCCGTCCTGGCCGCCGCCCCCGCCACCGTCGTCGTCGGGGCCGGCTGGATCGGCGCCGAGTTCGCCACCGCCGCCCGCGCGGCGGGCTGCGCCGTGACCGTCGTCGAGGCGGCGGACCGGGTCCTGGCGGGCGCCCTCCCGGCCGAGGTCACCGCCCCGATGGCGCACTGGTACGCCGAGGCGGGCGCCGAGCTGATCACCGGCGCGAAGGTGGCCGGCGTCGAGGAGGGCCGGGTCCGGCTCGCGGACGGCCGGGAACTGGCGGCGGACGCCGTCGTCGTCGGCATCGGCGCCCGCCCCGCGACGGACTGGCTGGCCGGCACCGGCGTCGACCTCGGCCCCGACGGCTCCGTCACCGCGGACGCCCACCTGCGCACCACCCTCCCCGGGGTGTACGCCGTCGGCGACTGCTCCTCCTTCCCCTCGGCCCGCTACGGTGCGCGGCTGCTGGTCCACCACTGGGACAACGCCCTCCAGGGGCCGCGCGCCGTCGCGGCGAACATCCTGGCGGGGGAGCCCGTACGGGCCTACGACCCGGTGCCGTACTTCTGGTCGGAGCAGTTCGGCCGCTTCGTCCAGTACGAGGGACACCACGCCGGGGCCGACACCCTGCTGTGGCGCGGCGACCCGGGCGGGGCGGGCTGGTCGGTGTGCTGGCTGCGGGACGCCGCCCTGGTCGCGGTCCTGGCCGTCGGCCGGCCGCGGGACCTCGCACAGGGCCGCAAGCTCATCGAGTCGGGCGTCCGGCTCGACCCGGCCCGGGTGGCGGACCCCGCCGCCCCGCTGAAGTCCGCCACCGCCTGACGGCCGGGGCGGGCCGGGACACGGGCGGGGACGCGGCCGGGCGGAGCGGGGAAGTCCGCACCGCGCCGCCCGGGCGGGAGGCGGCCCGGACCCCGGACGGACGGGCCAGGTACCGGCGGCCCGTCCGAGATGGCAGGCTTGTGTCCGTGACCGAGATTGACGCAAAGATCGATGCCCTCGTCCCCTCCTGGCTGCACCTCCCCGACATCGCGGAGATGCTCGACATCGAGGTGACCCGGGTCCGCCAGATGGTCAAGGAAGGCCAGCTCATCGCCGTACGCCGGGGCGAGAACCGCACCCTGCAGGTTCCGGCCCAGTTCATCGACGGCGACAAGGTCGTGAAGGGCCTCGTGGGCCTCCTGACCGTGCTGCGCGACGACCGCTTCTCCGAGGAGGAGATCCTGGAATGGCTCTTCACCGAGGATCCGACCCTGCCCGGCAGCCCCGTGCAGGCGTTGAGTGAGAATCGCGGCACGGAGGTGAAGCGCCGCGCGCAGGCGCTCGCCCTCTGATGAGCTGATCCACCGGTGTGCGGGCCGGTCCCACCGACCCGCACACCGCCACCACCACGGGGGGAACACCCATGCAGCAGCTGTCCGACGCCCGGCTCTACCTGTGCACGGACGCCCGCAGGCGGCAGGGTGACCTCCCCGAGTTCCTGGACGCCGTCCTGGCCGGCGGCGTGGACATCGTCCAGCTCCGGGACAAGGGCATGGAGGCCGGCGAGGAGCTGGAACACCTCCAGGTCTTCGCCGAGGCGGCCCGCCGCCACGGCAAGCTCCTCGCCGTCAACGACCGCGCCGACGTCGCGCACGCCATCGGCTCCGACGTCCTGCACCTCGGCCAGGGAGACATCCCCGTCCCGGCCGCCCGCGCCATCCTCGGTGGCGGCGTCCTCATCGGCCGCTCCTGCCACTCGGAGTCCGAGGTCGACGAGGCGGCCGCCGAGCCCGGCGTCGACTACTTCTGTACCGGCCCCTGCTGGCCCACCCCCACCAAGCCGGGCCGACACGCCCCCGGCCTCGACCTCGTCCGCCACGCCGCCGCCCTGCGCCAGGACCGGCCCTGGTTCGCCATCGGCGGCATCGACGCCGGCAACCTGGACGAGGTCCTGGACGCCGGCGCCACCCGCGTCGTCGTCGTACGGGCCCTCACCGAGTCCTCCGACCCCGGCGCGGCCGCCGCGGACCTCGCCCGGCGCGTGCGCGCCCGCGCCGAGGTCGCCGCGGGCTGAGGCCGCCGGGGCACGGCGTTCCGGGTCGACGTCACGGCCCGGGAACCTCCCCGCAGGGTGTCCAAAAATGTGTCCAATGGATGGACGCGGCTTCGATGACCGGCAAGCCGCGTCTAACCTGCCCGTATGGCCCTTGGTACCGCTTCCACCTGGTCGGATCGTGCGCACACGGTCCGCGATCTCATCGCGTCCGGGGGCTCGTACTCATTCGAGTTCTGGGCTCCCAAGACGGAGAAGGGCGAGCGCAACCTCTGGAACGCGCTCCGCCGGATCGAGGCGGTTTCCCCGAGCTTCGTCTCGGTGACCTACGGGGCCGGTGGCTCCACCCGCGGCGGCACCGTCCGCGCGACCCAGCAGATCGCCGCCGACACCACCCTGACACCCGTCGCGCACCTCACCGCCGTGGACCACTCGGTCGCCGAGCTGCGCCACGTCATCGGCCAGTTCGCGGACGCCGGGATCCGCAACATGCTCGCGCTGCGCGGGGACCCGCCGGGCGACCCGATGGCGCCGTGGGTCAAGCATCCCGAGGGCGTGGACTACGCCGCCGACCTGGTCCGGCTGCTCAAGGAGTCCGGGGACTTCTGCGTCGGCGTCGCCGCGTTCCCCGAGATGCACCCCCGCTCGGAGGACTGGGACACGGACATCCGGCACTTCGTGGACAAGTGCCGCGCGGGCGCGGACTACGCCATCACCCAGATGTTCTTCGATCCGGAGAATTATCTGCGGCTGCGCGACAGCGTCGCGAAGGCGGGCTGCGACACCCCGATCATCCCCGAGGTCATGCCTGTTGTGGGCGTCAAACAGCTCGACCGGCTGCCGCAACTCAGCACCGCCGTCTTCCCCGAGAACGTGAAAGAGCGCATGCTCGCGGTCAAGGACGATCCCGCCGCTGTACGCTCCATTGGCATCGAGTTCGCCACGGAGTTCTGCGCGCGGCTGCTGTCCGAGGGTGTTCCGGGACTGCACTTCATCACGCTGAACAATTCCACGGCGTCCCTCGAGATCTACGAGAACCTGGGCCTGCACCAGCGGGCCTGACCGGCCAATCCCCGTTCCCGTGCGGGCGGCCGTACCGAGAGGGGCCACGCATGGGAATGACGGTCCTCTACATCGCGTTCGGTGTCGTCGCGTTGTGGTTGCTTGCCGAGGTCCTGATGCAGTACAAGGCCCGGCTCCGCTGGCGCCTGCTCGCCTTCACCGGGTTCCTCGGCGTCGTGGCGGGGGTGGTGCTGCCCTCGGTGTACGTGATCGGCGCGGGCGCCGTCGCCTTCGCCCTGGGCCAGACCCTGGTGACCCTGTCCTTCCGCAAGGGCTTCGTGGCCGGCTGGTCGCTGCGCAAGGGCGGGGAGCCCGCCCCGCAGGAACAGGGCCGACGCCGCCGCGCGGGCAAGGGACCCCGCTCGGACACCGGGCTGGAGGTGACGGCGCTGGAGTACGGATCCCAGGGCCCGGACGCCTCCGGCGCGGACCTCTCCGCCGGGCGCCGCGGCCACGAGGGACGCGACGGCCACGAGGGACGCGACGACGGCGACGTGGACTCGACGCGGGTCTTCACCCCGGAGCCGGTCCCCGAGGACACCGGCTCGTACGGCATACAGAGCTTCGCCCCCCGCCAGGGCGACGGGTCCGCGCCCCAGGGCCGGCCCGAGCAGGACGCCCAGCAGTACGCGGCGTACTACGACCAGCAGCAGGGCGGCCAGGGCTACGACTGGTCCGGCGGCTACCCGACCGGCGAACAGCAGGTCTACGCCGCCTACTCGGACCCGTACATCGGCACCGGCGGCACGGTCGCCCCGCCCGCCTACGACTACTCCGGCTACGCCCCGTACGACCCGGCGCAGCAGCAGTACTCGATGGACACCCCGCCCGGCGGAGTCTGGGTCCCGCAGCAGCGCGCCAACGAGGCGCAGCCCCCGTACCCGGGCCAGGACGGCCGGGACCAGCAGGGCTACCCGTACCAGGGTCAGCAGGGCCACCCGAACGACCAGCACGGCCAGCACGACCAGCACGACCAGGGCAACGGCAACGGCAACGGCAACGGCAACGGCAACGGCGAGTACGACCAGTACCGCTACTGACGGCCGCCGGGCGGGCGCCACCGGGTCGGGGCCACCGCTGGTCGGGCCACCGCGACCCGGGCCACCGCGACCGGGGTTACTGCGACCCCCGGAAGCGGTCCCCCTCCACGATCAGCCCGGCCACCAGCGCCCCGGTCATCCCGGCGTGCGGGAGCCCGCCGCCCGGGTGGGCCCAGCCGCCCGCGAGGTAGAAGCCGGGCAGGGCCGTCGTGTTCGCGGGGTAGAGCAGCCGACCGCCCGCCCCCGCGAGGGCCGGCGGGGGCACGGACCCGCCGAGGGCGCCGGTCGCCGCCTCCACATCGGCCGGGGTGCGCACCTCGTGCCACAGCAGCCTCTCCCGCAGCCCCGGTACCGCCCGTTCGGCGCGGGCGAGCAGCTCCTGCGCCCCGGGAAGGCCCTGCGGCGCCCCCGGGTCGCACACGGCGCTCACGGTGACGGCCTCGTGGTCCGCGTCGGGCCGGGTCGTCGGGTCGTCGGGGCGCAGGACGGTGACCGTCCCCGCGTCGGCACCGTCCCGGTGGGCCGGGTCGCGGTGGACCAGGGTGCGGTGCACGGCGTCCGCCGGCCGGGCCCCGCGCAGGGCGAGCAGCAGGGTGACCCGGCTGGGCACCCCCGCGCCGCGGGCCGGCACGGCGTCCGGGGCCCAGGCGGGGGAGTCGGCGGGCAGTTGCCTCGGGTCGATGCCGCAGACGACGAGGTCGGCGGGCTCCTCGGTGCCGTCGTCGAGCAGCAGCCCGGCGGCCCGGCCGTCCCGCGTCAGGACGTCCCGTACGCCGGAGCCGAGGACGAACTCCACCTTCCGTTCCAGGCAGCGTTCGTGGACGGCGGTGGCCAGGGCGCGCAGCCCGCCCCGTACGTACCAGCTGCCGAAGGTCTGCTCCATGTACGGCAGCGCGGCGGCGGAGGCGGGCGCGGAGCCGGGATCGATGCCGTACGTCTCGACCCGGGCGGTCAGCAGCTCGGCGAGGGCACCGCCCAGCTCGCGCCCGGCCACCTCGGCCAGGGTCGGCGGGCGCCGGCGCAGCAGCCCGCTCCCGCGCAGCGCCGGGTACGGGTCGCGGCCCAGCGCTCGCCGGTCGGGGCGCAGCGGCTCCTCCAGCAGGGGGCGGCGGGTGGCGTCCCAGGTGTCGCGGGCGCGGCCCAGCACCGCGTTCCAACGGTCGCCCGCGCCCCGGCCGAAGGCCCCGTCGAGGGCCGCGGCGACCCCGCCGCGCGAGTTGCCGGGCAGGGTGACGGTGGTGGCGCCGGAGTCGCCGAGGACGTGCCGCACGGCCGGGTCCAGCTGGACCAGGTCGACGTGGTCCTCCAGGGGCCGCTTGCCGGTCTTGATGAACAGATCGCGGTAGACCGCGGGCAGGTGCAGCAGGCCCGGGCCGGTGTCGAAGGCGAAGCCGTCGCGCCGGTACCGCCCGACCGAGCCCCCGTAGTCGGGTCCGCGTTCGTGGACCGTCACCCGGTGGCCCGCCACGGCCAGTCGGGCCGCCGTCGCCATCGCGCCCATCCCGGCGCCGATCACCGCAATTCGTGCCATGGGGCTGAGCCTATCGAGGGAGGTCGGGGGTCAGTCCGGTGGTGCCCCGCCGGCCGCGCGGACCTCGGCGGCGAGGCGTTTCTCCTCGCGGCGCTGGGCCCGCCGGCGCAGGAAGCGGCGGATCCGGCTCCATAGGTAGATCACCATGGCCAGGCCGGTGATCAGCAGTACGGCCGCGATGACGGCGGCGGCCTGCGGGTTGAACATGGCGAAGGTGACGATCGCGCCGACGCCGAGGTCCTCGGCCGTGCTCATCACGATGTTGCTGACGGGCTCCGGTGAGGTGTTGATGGCCATCCGGGTGCCGGCCTTGACGAAATGGCTGGCCAGCGCCGTGGAACCGCCGACCGCACCGGCGGCGAGGTCCGACAGGGAGCCGCTCTGCCCGGCCAGCAGGGCGCCGACCACGGCCCCGGACAGCGGCCGGATGACGGTGTGGACCGAGTCCCACAACGAGTCCACGTAGGGGATCTTGTCGGCGACGGCCTCGCAGAGGAACAGCACGGCCGCCGCGATCAGGACGTCGGGGCGCTGGAGCGCGGCGGGTACGTCGTCGCTCAGTCCGGTCGCGCCGAAGATGCCGAGCAGGAGGATCACGGCGTACGCGTTGATCCCGCTGGCCCAGCCGCTGGTGAAGACCAGGGGGAGCACACTCACCCGGTCATCATGCCGCAGGACGGTTGCTCCGGCAGGCGGAAACGGCGGAGGGGACGGCCGCCCTCGGGCGTCCGTCCCCTCACCGATCGGTTCGCGCGGGGCTCACTGCCCCTGTTCGTCACGGCGGCGCTGCCACCGTTCCTCGATCCGGGTCATCATCGACCGACGCTGTCGACTGCGGCCGGGGGCCGAGCCGTCTGCACTTCCGGAGACGGGCTGCTCGCCAGGCTTGGGTGCCTTGCGCCAACCGGTGACCACGAGGACCGTACATCCCAGCATGACGAGGAAACCCACCACGCTGATCCAGAGCACGTTCGGCACGATCACACCGGTCATGAGGAGCGCGATACCCACCACAATGCCTGCGACTGCTTGGTAGACCCGTCGCCGGGTGTACGTGCGCAGTCCACTACCCTCAAGCGCTGTCGCGAACTTGGGGTCTTCGGCGTACAGCGCTCGCTCCATCTGCTCGAGCATTCGCTGCTCGTGCTCCGAGAGCGGCACGGGAGTCCTCCTCATCCGTCGGTCGCGGGGTGAGCGACCAGGGGTCCCCTTCAGGATAGGCGGGGAATCGCCCCCGTGACACCCGCCCTCTACGCCACATTCTGCGAATCCACCGAGCCGGTGAGGCACGGTGTCAAATCTGTGGTCAAACCGTACCGCCGCCAGTGCGGTCACTGAGGCGCTTATTCCCCAATGAGCAGTCCGCCATGCCGACCGGTGCTTCCGATCATACGGGGAGGAGCGCCGATTGGGAGGGTGTGCGGCCGAGCCCGGTTCGCGCATGCCCGCAGATCAGGCGGGCTTCTCACCCAGAACGTGCAGTTGCGTGGCGACCGCGTGGAAGGCCGGGAGCTCGGCCGCGGCCTCCTCCAGACGTAGCAGTGCCTCCACCGCGCCGGGTTCGGTGTCGACCAGGACCCCGGGGACCAGGTCGGCGAAGATCCGTACGCCGTGCACCGCGCCGACGGCGAGGCCCGCCCCGCCGACCAGCTCCCCGAGCTGCTCGGCGGTGAAGCGGCGCGGCACCGGGTCGCCGGCGCCCCAGCGGCCGGCCGGGTCGGTGAGGGCCGTACGGGCCTCGGTGAAGTGGCCGGCCAGCGCGCGGGCGAGCACGGCCCCGCCGACGCCGGAGCCGAGCACGCTGAGGACGCCGCCCGGGCGCAGAGCCGCGACCGCGTTGGCGACGCCCTCGGCCGGGTCGTCCACGTACTCCAGCACGCCGTGGCAGAGCACCACGTCGTACGCGTCGCGCTCGACCACGTCCAGCAGGCCCTGGGCGTCGCCCTGGACCCCGCGCACCAGATCGGCGACGCCCGCCTCGGAGACCCGGCGCTCCAGCCCGAACAGGGCGTTCGGGCTGGGGTCGACCACGGTCACCCGGTGGCCCAGGTGAGCCACCGGCACGGCGAACTTGCCGGTGCCGCCGCCGGTGTCCAGTACGTCCAGCACGTCCCGCCCGGTCGCCTTCACCCGGCGGTCGAGGGCCTCCTTGAGGACCTCCCACACCACGGCGGTGCGAAGGGAGGCACGGGGGCGGGAATTGTCCGACACGACTGATGACTCCTCGGCGCGTATGAGTGGGGGAGCGGTGCGATCCCCACCCTATGGCCTCGGACAGCCGGGCAGGTCATCCCGCCTCCGGACGCTCCGGTCCCGGTGTCCTCGGCAGCGGCAGGGCCTGCGCCACGGGTTGCAGCGCGAGCATCCGCTCGACCAGGCGCAGGAACATCCCCGTCTCCCGCACCAGGTCGTCCGCCTGCCGGTCGGTCGCCGCGTCCCGTATCCCCGCCTCGGCCCGCGCCCGGCGGGCCGCGCCGGAGGCGAACAGGGCGCTCCACTCCGTCAGCTCCGGCGCTATCTCCGGGAGCACCTCCCACGCGCTGCGGATCCGCGGCCTGCGCCGCGGATGGACCGGCTCGGAGCGCCCGCGCGCGGCGAGCACCGCCGCGGCGGCGCGCAGCGCCGCCAGGTGTGCGGTGGCGTACCGCTCGTTGGACCGGGGCAGCCGGGCCGCCTCGGCCAGGCCGTCGCGGGCCTTGGCGAGCAGGTCCAGGGCGGCAGTGGGGTCTCCCCGCGGCGGAGCCGTCGGGGAAGGTGCGGCCGACCTGCGCGGGACGGGGTGGACACGGGACGGGGACGGTGTGGCCATGACGAACCTCCTGTCGTTGCGTGGTGCTCGGCGGTGTTGCGGGTACGCGTGCGGTGTGCGCGTGCCCCTCCATCGTGACGACCGGCACTGACAATCACCCTGACCTGCGCTTTTGCCCCCAAAGTCCCCCTCGGGTACGGCCCTTGGCCCTGAACCTGATAGTTTTTGAACTGACCGGTCAGTTCAAAAGAAGGGGGATGGCGTGGACAGCCCGCACGGCGCGGCCGTCAAGGCCGAGGACTTCGGACTCAAGGGCCCGCGCGGCTGGGCCTTCCGGGGCGTGGGGATCGACGCGGCGCCCGGCTCGCTCATCGCGCTCGAAGGCCCGTCCGGCAGCGGTCGGACCTGCCTGCTCCTCGCCCTCACCGGGCGGATGAAGGCCACCGAGGGGTACGCCGAGATCGGCCGCCACCGACTGCCGAAGAAGATGGCGGCGGTCCGTCGGATCTGCGCCCTCGGCCCGGTCCCCGGGGTCAACGACCTCGACCAGGCGCTCACCGTCACCGAGCAACTGCGCGAGGGCGCCCTCCTCCAGCGGCACTACACCGGCCCCGTGCGCGCCCTGCTGCGCCCGCGCGGCGAGGGCCGGACCGCCGCCAAGGTCCTGATCGCGGAGGCCTTGACCGTGGTCGGCCTCGACCTGGCGACGCTGCCGAAGGGGCCGCGCACCTCGGTGCGCGACCTGGAGCGGCCGGAGGCCGTACGGCTCTCCGTGGCCATCGCCCTGCTGGGCAACCCCCGCCTGCTGGCCCTGGACGACCTGGACATCAAGCTCTCGGACTCCGAGCGCGACGAGGTCTGGGCCCTGCTCCGGTCCATCGCCGCCCGCGGCACCACCGTGCTCGCGGTGTGCAGCAAGGCCCCGGCGGACGTGACGGTGCTGCGCACGGTCCCGACCCCGACGAAGGCCAAGGCTCCGACGAAGACCCAGGCTCCGGCGAAGACCGAGGCTACGGCGAAGACCGACAAGACCAACGCGAAGACCGACGCGAAGACCAAAGCGAAGACCAAGGCCAAGGCTCCGGCCGAGGCCGAGGCCGCCGCACCGGCCGGGCGCGGGACCGCGGAGCCCGCTCCCGTCGCCTCCCGAGGTGCCGGTCCGAAGATCACCTGGGGCCTCTCCGAAGGAGCCGCGCCCGCACCGGACGCGGCGGCCGCCCGGAAGGCGGCCCCGGACAACGACACGGACGACGCCCCGGCGGAAGCCGGAACCAAGGCCGAGGCCAGGACCGACGGCACGACCGACAGCAGGACCGGCGCCCCAGCCGACACCGCACCGGACCCGGAAACGGCCATGGATACCGACACCGCACCGGACCCGAAAACGGCCACGGAAACGGCCACGAAAACCTCCGCGGACACCGGCACGACCACCAAGAACGCCCAGGCCACCACCCCCCACCACGACCCGAAGGGAGCGGCGGACGATGCGATCGCCGAAGCTGGCCGCGCTTGAGCTGAAGCGGTTCGGGCGGGGCAAGCTGCCCCGGGCCGCGCTCGTCGCGCTGCTCCTGCTGCCGCTGCTGTACGGAGCCCTGTACCTCTGGTCCTTCTGGGACCCGTACAGCCGTCTCGACAAGGTTCCCGTCGCCCTCGTCAACGTCGACAAGGGCGCCACCGTCGACGGCAAGCGGATCGAGGCCGGTGACGAGATCACCAAGAAGCTGCACGACAGCAAGACCTTCGACTGGCGCGAGGTGAGCCCCGCCGAGGCGGCGAGGGGCCTGGAGGACGGGACGTACTACCTGTCCCTGACCATGCCCGCCGACTTCAGCGCGAAGATCGCCTCCAGCTCCGGCGACGACCCGGCCACCGGCGCCCTCCAGGTCCGCACGAACGACGCGAACAACTACATCGTCGGCTCGATCTCCAAGACCGTCTTCTCCGAGGTCCGCTCCGCGGCGTCCACCAACGCCTCCCGCGGCTTCCTCGACAAGATCTTCGTCAACTTCTCCGACCTGCACGACAAGACCGCCGAGGCCGCCGACGGCGCCGACAAGCTGAAGGACGGCGCGGGCAAGGCGCAGAAGGGCGCCAAGGACCTCGCCGACGGCCTCGACACGGCCAAGGAGAAGACCGGCGAGCTCAACGGCGGGCTGAAGAAGCTCAACACCTCCGCCGGACAGCTGGAGACCGGTGCGAAGGACCTCGCCGCAGGCACCCAGATCCTCGCCGACAAGGTCAACGGCGCGGCCGCCAAGGCCAAGCCGTTCGTCAGCGACCCGAAGTCGCTGGCGGCCAACGCGGCGCTCGTCGCGGACTCCGCCAAGGTGGTCCGGGAGCACCTCGACACCTTCATGAAGGCCGCGCCCGTCGCGGCCGGCGTCACCAAGCGGGCCCAGACCGGGGCGGACAAGTACTACACCGACCACTGCGTGACCCCCGGCGCCGAACCGCACCTGGCCTCCTGCCCCGACTTGAAGAAGGTCAAGGACGACGTCTCCGAGGGCGCGGCGGCCGCCGCCGACGCCAACAAGGTCGCGCAGGCCGCCGGCACCGACCTCGGCAAGCTCCGCGGCCAGCTCACCGAACTGGAGAACAAGGCGCGCGAGCTCGTCGACAAGGCGCCCTCCCTCGCCTCCGACCTCGACCAGGCCGTCACCAAGGTCAACGCCCTCAACAGCGGCGCCCAGAAGGTCTCCTCCGGGATGGGCCAGCTGCACACCGGCATCGGCACCGCCATGAAGGGCTCCGGCGCCATCAACGAGGGCGTCGGCAAGCTCGGCGACGGCGCGCACACCCTCGACGGCGGCATCTACAAGCTGGTCGACGGCTCCGGCGAACTCGCCGGCGGTCTGCACGACGGCGCCGGCAAGATCCCGGACTACGACCAGCAGGCGCGCGACGCCCGCACCCAGGTCATGTCCGACCCGATCCGGCTCGCCAACCAGTCCCTGCACAAGGCGCCCAACTACGGCACCGGCTTCGCCCCGTACTTCATCCCGCTGTCCCTGTGGGTCGGCGCGATGGTCGCCTACATGCTCATCGCACCGATGAACAAGCGGGCCCTGTCCACCGGCGCCTCGCCCTGGCGGATCGCCCTCGCGGGCTGGCTGCCCGTCGTGGGGATCGGCGCCGCCCAGGTCGGCCTGCTGATGTCCGTCCTGCACTGGGCGCCCGGCCTGGGCCTGGAAATGGCCCGGCCGGCGCTGACCATCGGTTTCCTCCTGCTGGTCACCGGCTGCTTCGCGGCGATCGTCCAGTGGCTGAACGCCAAGTTCGGCGCCGCCGGCCGCATCCTGGTGCTGGCCGCCCTGATGCTCCAGCTGACCTCCGCGGGCGGTACGTACCCCGTTCAGACCAGTCCGGGCTTCTTCAACGCCATCCACCCGTACCTCCCGATGTCGTACGTCGTCGAGAGCCTGCGCCGGCTGATCACCGGCGGCGACCTCGCCCCGGTGTGGCAGGGCAGCGCGGTCCTGATGGCCTTCACGCTCGGGGCGCTCGCCCTCACCGCGCTCGCCGCCCGCGGCAAGCAGGTGTGGACGATGGACCGGCTGCACCCGGAACTGAGCCTGTGAGGGGCTGTTGACCTGTGAGAATCAGCGCCATGGAAAGCAGCAGCACCGGTACGGGCACGGGCGGCGCACGCCGCCGGGCCACCCGGCAGAAGCTCTACGAAGCCGCCGTCACCCTCATCGCCGAACAGGGGTTCTCCGCGACCACGGTCGACGAGATCGCGGAGCGGGCGGGCGTGGCCAAGGGCACCGTCTACTACAACTTCGCCAGCAAGACCGACCTCTTCGAGGAGCTCCTGCGGCACGGGGTGGGGCTGCTCACCGCCTCGCTGCGGGCGGCGGCCGAGGAGACGGAGGCCCGCGGCGGCAGCCGCGTCGAGGCCCTGGACGGGATGATCCGCGCGGGGCTGGTCTTCATCGACCGCTACCCCGCCTTCACCCAGCTCTACGTCGCCGAACTGTGGCGGACCAACCGGGCCTGGCAGTCGACCCTGATGGTGGTCCGCCAGGAAGCCGTGGCGGTCGTCGAGACGGTGCTGCGCGAGGGCGTCGAGCGGGGCGAACTCAGCGCCGAGATCGACGTCCCGCTGACGGCGGCGGCGATGGTCGGAATGGTGCTGGTGGCGGCGCTGGACTGGCAGGCATTCCAGAGCGAACGCTCGCTGGACGATGTCCACTCGGCGCTGTCGCTGCTCCTGCGGGGCCGGGTCAGCGGCAGTCGATGACGCCGGTCGGACCCCCCGGTCGGCGGTGCCGACCGGGCACGTCCGCGACGTAGAACTGAGTATCCGTACCCAGGCGCCGAAATGAGTACCCGTACGGATGGGCTCCCACCTGCGAGGACAGCAGACTGGGGGTGACGGACAGGGCTTCGGCCCGCACCGCGGACACGGGGCCGCGGAGCGGGCCGGATCCCTGACCGGACGGGGAAACAGGGGGGAACGGGCCACGGGAGAGCCCGGACACGGGAACGCCGGTGGGTCGGGGCTCGGGGGGAACGAGCCCGGACACACCGGCGTTTTCCGTGCGTAAGGAGCCGCGGGCGGCGGCCGACCGGCCCGCCCTCAGCCCCGCCCGCGCAGCGGGATCCGGATGCGGCCGACCACGGCCGACACCCGCTCCGACAGCGCGGCCCAACGGGCCGCGACAACCCAGGACACCCGGGCCGCCGACCGCGGCAGCAGCAACGCCCGCAGCCGCCCGGCCCGGCCGACGCCCGCCAGCAGGCCGGCCCGGGCCAGCAGGACGTCGTCCGCGAGACCGGGGGAGGACAGGTCGGCGCCGGGCGGCGCGTACAGCGCCCGTTCGACCGCGCCCGCCACCCGGTGGACCGCCCCGGCCGGCTCCGCCTCCAGCTTGCCCAGCGTCACGACGCGATCCGCGGCCCGCCGCGGCGACAGCGCCTCGTCCGGGAGCACGTTCACGTCCCAGGCGGCGTCACCCAACTCCCGCCAGGCGTCCAGCACCTCCCGCGAACCCAACCGGCGCGCCCGGACCCGACCGCGCCACACCACCGGCAGCAGCGGCAGCGCGAGCACCGCCAGGGCCGCACCCGTCCAACCGAGGACCGCGCCGACCGAAGGACCGCCCGAACCCGGGGCGCCGTCCTGCTTCAGCGCCGGACCGCCGCACTCGCCGAGCCGCTTCAGCTCGGGCGGGCACTCGTTCGCCGTCGACGGCGCCGCCGAGGGCTGGGTGACGGGCTGCGACGGGAGCGCGGACGGCGCCGACGGCTGCGGGGCCGGGGACTCGGCGCGGCTGTAGTCCGGCACCGAGATGCCCGCGCGGGGCGTCGGCTCGAACCGGGTCCAGCCGACGCCCTCGAAGTACAGCTCCGGCCAGGCGTGCGCGTCCCGCATGGAGACGTTGACGCTGCCGTCCGCCTGCTTCTCGCCCGGGGTGAAGCCGACCGCGACCCGCGCCGGGATCCCGAGGGTCCGCGACATGGCCGCCATCGAGAACGCGAAGTGGACGCAGAAGCCCTCCTTGTCGTTCAGGAACCGGGCGATGGCCTGCGAACCCGTACCGGAGGAGACCTTCGTGTCGTAGCGGAAGCCGCCGTTCACCGCGAAGAAGTCCTGGATCCTGACCGCCCGCGTGTAGTCGTCCTTCGCCCCGGCCGTGACCCGCCGGGCCGTCTCCGACACCACCGGCGGCAGGTTGTCCGGCAGCTTGGTGTACTCCGCCCGCACGAAGGGGTTCGGGCCCGGCGCGGACTGCAACTGCGCCGCCGTGGGCCGCAGCAGCAGGCTCCGTACCGTGTACTGCGCGCCCTGCACGTTCTGGAAGCGGTCCTTGCCCAGCTGGTCGCCGACCAGGGTCCGGCCGGCCGGCTCGAAGCGCCACTTCCCGCCGATGTCCACCTGCGTCGCCGGGTACGGCATCGGCAGGTAGCGTTGGGCGTAGGTGTCCGCCGCCGAAACGGTGGTGCGCACCTCGCTCGCGCTCTCGCGGACCCGCTCGCTCAGCCCCGTGGGGGTCGGCATCCGCTCGGGGACGTCGGTGAGCGGGCGCCCGGAGGCCTCCCACTTCACCCCGTTGAACTCGTCCAGCGCCAGGATCCGCAGGTACTGCTCGCCCAGCTGCGGGCTGTCGGTGCGGTACCGCAGGACGACCCGGTTGTCCTGCGCGTTCAGGCTGCTCTGCAGGGAGACCAGCGGGTTCACCGCCGAGATCGTCCCGCCGGTCCCGCCGCCCGTACCGTCGTCCCCGCCGGGCGGACCCAGTACGCCGCTGCCCAGCGCGGGCAGCAGGGCCGGCGCGAGCAGCGCCAGACCCAGCGCGGCCACGCCGATGCGGCGCCCGGTGCGCACCGGGGCGACCGCCTTGGCGCCCGCCCCGCCCCCGTAACCGGAGGCGGCCGAGACGCGCCCGCCGGGGGCCGCGCCGAAGACCCGCCCCCACTGGGCGAGCCGGTCGCGGCCCTCGGAGAGCAGCAGCATCAGGTAGCCGCCGCCGGCCAGCACGAAGGCGAACCAGGCACCGTCCTGCCCGGCGGACAGCCCGGCGGCCACCGAGTACAGCGCCAACAACGGCAGTCCCGCCGCCGCGGCGGCGCGCACGGTCACCGCGAGGACGTCGACCAGCAGGCCGATCAGCAGGACGCCGGACAGCAGCAACAGGCGGATGCCGTCCGTCGTCGGGGCCGGGATCGCGAACTCCGCGACGTCCCGGGTGCCCTGCTGGAACAGCGCCCCGAAGTCGGTGACGAGGAACGCCAGCGGCCCTGATCCGGTGGACTCGGCCTTCCCGGCGAAGAGGAACGCCAGCAGCAGCAGGGACACCAGCAACTGGGCCGCCACGGTCAGCGACCGGGCCAGCGGCACGCGTCGGGCCCCGGCGCCCACCGCCGCCTGCACGCCCAGCAGCGCGGCCGCCTGGAGCAGCCAGCCGGAGGATTCCACCAGCGGGGCCAGTGACCAGGAGGTCAGGAGCGTCGCCAGCATCGCGAAGAACGTCACCCGCGCCCGTCCGCTCATTCCCGGCCTCCGAAGCTTCCCGCGCCGAGCGGAGCGTTCCCCGCCTGCCGCCACAGCTCGCCGAACGCGGCGCCGGGCGGTACGGACACGGCCGTCCAGCCCGCGTCCCGCAGTCTGCGCAGCCGTTCCTCCACCCGCGTGGGCTCGCCCGCCCAGGTCGCCGGGTCCAGTACGAACGCCACGGCGCCCGCGCTGCGCCGGCGCATCCGCGCCGCCGTCTCCGCCTGTACGTCGTCCAGGTCGCCGAAGAACGCGATGAGCAGGCCGTCCCCGCCGGACGCGGCGAAACCGGCGCCGGCGCCGCGCAGGGCGTCGTGGGCGGCGGAGAGCCCGGACCCGTCGGAGTGCCCGACCACCGCGAGGGTGTCCATCATCAGTCCGGCCGCCTCGGCGGACTCCTGCCCGCCCGAGGAGAAGCCGCCGCCCTCGCCACCCGCGCAGTCGCCGGTGTCGGTCAGCAGCCGGGCCGAGAAGCCCTGTTCGAGCACGTGCAGCAGGGTGGAGGCGGCCGCGGAGACCGCCCATTCGAAGGCGGAGTCCGGACCGGCGCCCTCGTACGCGCGGCGGCGGGTGTCCAGCAGCACGGTGGCCTTGCTGCGCTGCGGCTGTTCCTCGCGGCGCACCATCAGCTCGCCGTAGCGTGCGGTGGAGCGCCAGTGGACCCGGCGCAGGTCGTCGCCGCGCCGGTAGGTGCGCGGGATCACGTCGTCGTCCCCGGCCAGGGCCAGCGAGCGGCGGACGCCGTCGCCGTATCCGTTCGCCTCGCCGGTCATCCGGACCGGGGGCAGGGGTTCGGTGCGGGGGACGACGGTCAGGGTGTCGTAGGCGCTGAAGGAGCGGGTCAGCTCGACCAGCCCGAAGGGGTCGGTCAGCCGCAGTTGGAGCGGGCCCAGCGGATAGCGGCCGCGCAGGTCGGAACGGACCCGGTAGGAGACCTCGCGACGGCCGCTCGCCTCGACCCGGTCCAGGACGAACCGGGGCCGGGGCCCCAGTACGTACGGCACCCGGTCCTGGAGCATGAGCAGCCCGGTCGGGACGCGGGAGACGTTCTCCATCCGCAGCTGGACCCGGGCCTCACCGCCGGCGGGCACCCGCGAGGGGGTCAGCCGGCGGCTGCCGGAGACCCGGTGGCGGGTGCGGTGCAGGGCCAGTACGCAGATCAGCGGGAGGACGACCAGCAACAGCCCGACCCGCAGCAGTTGGCTCTGGCCCAGCACGTACGCGCACGCGGCGGCGGCGGCCCCGGCGGCCAGGAACGACCGGCCCCGGGTGGTCAGGCCGGCCAGCGAGGCCCGAAGCCCGCCCGCCTCCCTCGGCAGCCCGCCGGCGCCGCGCGGGGCACCGGCGCCCATCAGAAGCCCCGGATGCCCGCGCCGGGCGGCATCTCGCCGCGGGCGTGCGCGGCGGGAACGGGGGTGCGCTGGAGGATGTCGTGGACGACCTGCTCGGCGGTGCGCCGGTTCAGCTGCGCCTGCGCCGTGGGCAGCAGCCGGTGCGCGAGGACGGGCGCGGCCAGCGCCTGCACGTCGTCGGGCAGGACGTAGTCCCGGCCGGACAGCGCGGCCGAGGCCTTCACGGCGCGCAGCAGGTGCAGGGTGGCGCGGGGGGAGGCGCCCAGGCGCAGGTCGGGGTGGCTGCGGGTCGCGGAGACCAGGTCGACCACGTAGCGGCGGACCGGTGCGGCCACGTACACCTCGCGGACGGCCTCGATCAGCTTGATGATCTCGTGGGCGTGCGCGACGGCCGTCAGGTCGTCGAGCGGGGAGACCCCGCCGTGCACGTCGAGCATCTGGAGCTCGGCCTCGGGGCTGGGGTAGCCGACGGAGACGCGGGCCATGAAGCGGTCGCGCTGCGCCTCGGGGAGCGGGTAGGTGCCCTCCATCTCCACCGGGTTCTGCGTGGCGACCACCATGAACGGGCTGGGCAGGGCGTACGTGGTGCCGTCGATGGTGACCTGGCGTTCCTCCATCGACTCCAGCAGCGCCGACTGGGTCTTGGGGGAGGCTCGGTTGATCTCGTCACCGATGACGATCTGCGCGAAGATCGCGCCCGGCTTGAACTCGAACTCGCGGCGCTGCTGGTCGTAGATGCTGACGCCGGTGATGTCGGAGGGCAGCAGGTCCGGAGTGAACTGGATGCGCTGCACCGAGCAGTCGATGGACTTGGCGAGCGTCTTGGCCAGCATGGTCTTGCCGACGCCGGGGACGTCCTCGATCAGCAGGTGTCCCTCGGCGAGCAGCACCGTCAGCGCGAGGCGCACGACCTCGGGCTTGCCCTCGATCACGCCCTCGACCGACTGGCGGACCCGCTCTGCCGTGCTGGTCAGATCCGCGAGGCTGGCTCGGTCGTCGTACGTGGTCACCTGGTTCTCCTCGGCCCTTTCCCAGGGCCGACGCCGTTGGCGCATGTACCGGCCCACCCCTGAACGCGGACACCGGCCCCGGAGGTCGTCCGGGGGGCGCCACACCGCATTCTTGACGCCGTTACGGCCCCGTGTCACTCAAGAGGCGGGATCGATCTCCCGCAGCAGCCCGGTGTGCACGTCGAAGACGAAGCCTCGCACATCGTCGCGGTGGAGCATGAAGGGGTTCGTGCGGACCCGCTGCATGGACTGGCGGACGTCCTGGTCGACGTCCCGGAAGGCCTCGACGGCCCAGGCGGGGCGCTGGCCGACCTCGTCCTCCAGCTCGTGCCGGAAGTCCTCGGTCAGGCTTTCGAGACCGCAGCCGGTGTGGTGGATGAGTATCACCGCGCGGGTGCCCAGCGCCCGCTGGCTGATGGTGAGGGAGCGGATGGTGTCGTCGGTGACCACCCCGCCCGCGTTCCGGATGGTGTGGCAGTCACCGAGTTCCAGACCCAGGGCGGCGTGCAGGTCGAGGCGGGCGTCCATACAGGCCACGACGGCCACCTGGAGGACCGGGCGGGCGTCCATGCCCGGGTCGGTGAACGCCGAGGCGTACTTCCGGTTCGCCTCGACGAGGCGATCGGTGACGGAGGCGCCGGATGCCTGGGGCGCGGGGGTGGCTGGCAGGGATGCGGAAGTCGTCATGGTGAAGACGTTAGTGGTCACAGGCCGGTGAGGCATGGAGTGAGGGTGGACAAAGAAGGTCAACGAGCCTTGTTGTGAGCTAACCCACAGGGGTGGGGCGGAGGCCGCCATTCAGGTGATTCGCGGCTTTTGCGGATTCACCGTGAGAGGGGCGCACCGGGCGCGGGGCGGTTCGTTGACCGTGGCGACCGTTGCACTAAAGTGACGCGAACCGGCCGGAGCCCGGCCCTCAGCGGCCGCCCGGCCCCCTGGTAAAACTCCGCGTGCGCGGCGCGGCGTACGCCTGCCGCGCCGTTATCTGAGAGGGCGCTTTGACTAGCGAGTCCCGACATGTCCCGGTGATGCTCCAGCGGTGCCTGGACCTGTTGGCCCCGGCGCTGGAGAGGCCGGGGGCCGTCGTCGTCGACTGCACCCTCGGCCTCGGCGGCCACAGCGAGGCCCTGCTGACCCGGTTCCCCGAGGCCCACCTGATCGGCCTCGACCGCGACAAGGAAGCCCTGCGGCTCTCCGGCGAGCGCCTCGCGCCGTTCGGCGACCGCGTCACCCTCGTCCACGCGATCTACGCGGACCTGGCCGAGGTGCTGGACGGCCTGCGGATCCCCACCGTCCAGGGCATCCTCTTCGACCTGGGCGTCTCCTCCATGCAGCTCGACGAGGCCGACCGCGGGTTCGCCTACGCGCAGGACGCCCCGCTCGACATGCGCATGGACCAGAGCACAGGCATCAGCGCCGCCGAGGTCCTCAACACCTACGCCCCCGGCGAGCTGGTCCGGATCCTGCGCCAGTACGGCGAGGAGAAGCAGGCCAAGCGGATCGTGTCGGCGGTCGTCCGCGAACGGGACAAGAACCCCTTCACCAACAGCGCCCGGCTCGTCGAGCTGATCCGCGACTCCCTCCCGCAGGCGGCCAAGCGCACCGGCGGCAACCCCGCCAAGCGGACCTTCCAGGCCCTGCGCATCGAGGTCAACGGCGAGCTCTCCGGTCTGGAGCGGGCCATCCCGGCGGCGGTGGACCGGATCGCGGTGGGCGGCCGGATCGCGGTGCTCTCGTACCACTCCCTGGAGGACCGGCTCGTCAAGCAGGTCTTCGCGGCGGGCGCGGCCTCCACCGCGCCGCCCGGGCTGCCGGTGGTGCCGGAGAAGTACCAACCGAAGCTGAAGCTGCTGACGCGCGGCGCCGAACTGCCGACCGAGGAGGAGATCGCCGAGAACCGGCGGGCCGCCCCGGCCCGGTGCCGCGGCGTCGAGCGCATCCGCGAGGCGCGGCTGTGACCCCGGCGGGCCGCTCCGGTGGCGGCAGGGCCGGCAAGGTGGCCACCCTGACCCGCGGGCAGGCGGCCCGCATCGGCCGGGCGCTCGGCGGCGGCCCGGCCGCACGGCCCGGCGGGACGCCGGGGCAGGCGCCCCGGATGCCGTTCGTCCTGCTCGTCGTGGCCCTCCTCGGCGGCGGCCTGATCAGCCTGCTGCTGCTGAACTCCGCACTGAACGAGGGCTCCTTCCAGCTGAGCAAGCTGAAGAAGGAGACCACCGCGCTGACCGACGAGGAACAGGCCCTCCAGCGCGACGTCGACGGCTACTCGGCCCCCGACGCCCTCCAGCGCCGGGCCCACGAACTGGGCCTGGTACCCGGCGGCAGCCCGGTCTTCATCGGCGCGGACGGCAAGGTCGCCGGCGCCGTCTCGACGGCCGAGGCCCCGCCGCCGCCCTCCCCGCCGCCCACCGCCCAGCCCGCCCCGGGCCAGAGCGCGACCCCCGCCGGGGCGCCGTCCGGGGCCCCCGCGCCCGCGCCCGTGCCCGCGCCCGCGGGCCGGGCCCCGGCGGCCTCCGGCGCCCCGGGCTCCCCGAACCCGGCGGCCCCCGACCCGGCCGCCCAGGACCCCGCCGCGCAGGGCCCCTCGTCCGGCCCGGGCGGCACGCCCCAGCCCCCGCAGCAGCAGCCCTCCCCGACCCCAGGCAGGTGACGTGGTGACCCCGCTGACAGGCGGTTCCGCCGTACCCGGGCGCGGCCCCGCGGGGCCCCGCCCGGCCCCGCCCCTCGCCCGCGAGCAGGGTCCCGCCCGGACCCCCGGGCACGCCGGCGGCACCCGTACCGCGGAGGTGGGCGCGTGAGCCCCAAGGAGCCGCCCCGGCGGCGGGTGCCCGGCCCCGCACGGCCGCGCCCCGGCGACCGGGCCCGCGCGAACGCCCGTCCGGCCTCGCGCCCCGCGACCCGGCGACCCGCCGCCGCTGCGCGCGCGCCGCACCTGATCCGGCTGGGCAGCCCCCGACCCCGGCTGCGGCTGGTCGGCGTGGGGCTGACCCTGGTGATGCTGGCCTTCGTCGTCCGGCTCCTCCAGGTGCAGGCCGTCGACGCCTCCTCGTACTCGGCGAAGGCCTCCGAGAACCGCTTCGCGAGCCACACCCTGGCCGCCGAACGCGGCGAGATCACCGACCGCAAGGGCGTCGCCCTGGCGACCAGCGTGGACGCGTACGACATCACCGCGGACCCGAAGATGTTCACCCCGCAGGAGAGCAAGGCGCCCGACGCCCCCGAGCAGGCCGCCGCGCTCCTCGCGCCCATCCTCGGCAAGGACGCCAAGGAACTCACCGCGCGCCTGAAGACCAAGAACACCCGCTACGTCGTCCTGGCCCGCCGGCAGACCCCCCAGGTCTGGAACCAGATCAAGGACCTCAAGCGGCTGTTCGCCGACAAGGCCGCCGCGGACAAGAAGAGCAACGGCCCCGGCGCCAACGTCATCGCCGGCGTCTTCAACGAGAACAGCAGCAAGCGCGTGTACCCGAACGGCGCCCTCGCCGCCGGGATACTGGGCTACGTCAACGCCGAGGGCAAGGGCGGCGGGGGCCTGGAGTCCTCCCTCGACAAGAAGTTGGCCGGCAAGGACGGCGAGCTCACCTACGCCCAGTCCGGGGGCCGTCGCGTGCCCACCGCGGGATCCAGCGAGAAGCCCGCCGTACCCGGCGACGACATCGAGCTGACCATCGACCGCGACATCCAGTGGGCCGCGCAGAGCGCCATCACCGAGCAGGTCGAGAAGTCCGCCGCCGACCGCGGCTACGTCATCGTCCAGGACACCCGCACCGGCGAGGTGTTGGCCATGGCCAATTCCCCCGGCTTCGACCCCAACGACCTGACCCGGGCCAGCTCCGCCGCCATGGGCAACGCGGCCCTCCAGGACGTGTACGAGCCCGGATCCACGGCCAAGGTCATCTCGATGGCGGCGGTCCTGGAGGAGAAGAAGGCCACCCCCGCGACGCACGTCGAGGTCCCCAACCGACTGCACCGCGGCGACCGCCTGTTCAAGGACGACATCGACCACCCCACCTGGTACCTCACCCTCAACGGGGTCCTCGCCAAGTCCTCCAACATCGGCACCATCCTGGCCACCGGCCAACTCGGCGCCACCCAGCCCGAGGCCAACAAGGTCCTGCACTCCTACCTGACCAAGTTCGGCATCGGAGCGCCCACCGGCCTGGGCTACCCCGGCGAATCGCGCGGCATCCTCGCCGAACCCGGAGCCTGGTCCACCTCCCAGCAGTACACGATCCCGTTCGGCCAGGGCCTGTCCGTGAACGCGATGCAGGCGGCCTCCGTCTACTCGACCGTCGCCAACGACGGCGTCCGGATCACCCCCACCCTGGTCCGCGGCACCAGGGGCCCCGACGGCCGCTTCACCCCGGCGCCGGCGCCCGAACGCACCCAGGTGGTCAGCAAGGAGACCGCCAAGACCCTCGCCGAGATGCTCGAATCCGTGGTCGACGACCAGGAGGGCACCGGCACCAAGGCGCGCATCCCCGGCTACCGGGTCGGCGGCAAGACGGGCACCTCCAACCGGGTGGACCCGGCCACCGGCCGCTACAAGGGCTACACCGCCTCCTTCGCCGGGTTCGCCCCCGCCGACAACCCGCGGATCACCGTCTACTGCGCCATCCAGAACCCCACGAAGGGCAGTTACTTCGGCGGCCAGATCTGCGGCCCGATCTACAAGACGGTCATGGAGTTCGCCCTCAAGACCCTCCAGGTCGCCCCTTCCGGCACGGCACCCGCCGGACTCCCGGTGACCTTCGAGGGAGGCCCGCCGCCCGCCGCCCCGAACACGACGCAGCCCAGCCCGCAGCCCGGTCAGTGACCCGGCCGACCAGCCAGAAAAGCGTGAGGCACCATCAGTGACAACGATCACCCCGAATGCCGGGAACCAGTCGCCCGAGGACGCCCCGGCCGGGGGCTCGCTTCGCGGGCGGGCCGCAGCGCCCGGTACGCTCACCGCCGTGCCCCACGCTGATCAGCCCAGAAACGCCCAGAAAGACGCCCCGGCAGCGCCGCCGGGAGCGCCCCGGCCCGTGTCCACCGGCCCCACCCCACTGGGTGAGCTGGCCACGCTGCTGGGACTGCCCGATCCGGGCGCCGCGCAGATCACCGGCATCACGCACGACTCCCGTGCGGTACGCCCCGGAGACCTGTACGCGGCCCTGCCCGGCGCCCGCCTGCACGGCGCGGACTTCTCCGCCCAGGCGGCCGCCCTCGGCGCCGCGGCCGTCCTGACCGACCCCGCGGGCGCCGAACGCGCCGCCGCGACGGGCCTGCCGGTCCTGAGCGTGGACGATCCGCGCGGCCGGATGGGCGAGCTCGCCGCCACGATCTACGGACGCCCCGGCGAAGGCCTGCTGCGCCTCGGCATCACCGGTACCTCCGGCAAGACCACCACCGCGTACCTCGTCGAAGGCGGGCTCCGCGCGGCGGGACTCGCCACCGGGCTCATCGGCACCGTCGAGATGCGCGTCGGCGACGAACGCATCAAGTCCGAGCGCACCACCCCCGAGGCCACCGACCTCCAGGCCCTGTTCGCCGTCATGCGCGAACGCGGCGTCGAGGCCGTGGCGATGGAGGTCTCCAGCCACGCGCTGGTGCTCGGCCGGGTCGACGGCTGCGTCTTCGACGTCGCCGTCTTCAACAACCTGAGCCCGGAACACATGGAGTTCCACTCCGACATGGAGGACTACTTCCAGGCGAAGGCCCAGCTCTTCACCGAGCGCCGGGCCCGCCTCGGGGTGGTCAACGTCGACGACGAGTACGGTCGCCGCCTCGCCAAGGAGGCGCCGATCCCGGTCGTCACCTTCTCCGCGACGGGCGACCCCGCCGCCGACTGGCGCGCCGAGGACGTGGTCAGCGGCCACATGGACTCCACCCTGACCCTGGTCGGCCCCGCCGGGCAGCGGGTACGGGCCACCGCGCCGCTGCCGGGCCCCTTCAACGTCGCGAACACCGTCGCCGCGATCGTCACCCTCGCCGCGGCCGGCCTCGACCCGCAGACCGCCGCCGACGGCGTCGCCGCGGTCCCCGGGGTACCGGGCCGACTGGAGCGGGTCGACGCGGGCCAGGAGTACCTGGCCGTCGTCGACTACGCCCACAAGACCGACGCCGTCGAGTCCGTCCTGCGGGCCCTGCGCGAGGTCACCACCGGCCGGTTGCACATCGTGCTCGGCTGCGGCGGCGACCGCGACACCACCAAGCGGGCCCCCATGGGCGCCGCGGCCGCCCGGTACGCCGACGTGGCCGTCCTGACCTCCGACAACCCGCGCTCCGAGGACCCCCTCGCGATCCTCGCCGCCATGTTCGCCGGCGCGGTGTCCGTGCCGCCCGAGGAGCGCGGCGCCGTCCTCGTCGACGCCGACCGGGCGGCGGCCATCGCCGCGGCCGTGGCGCGCGCCGAGCCCGGCGACACCGTCCTCGTCGCGGGCAAGGGCCACGAACAGGGCCAGGACACCGCGGGCGTCGTACGGCCCTTCGACGACCGCGCCG
Source organism: Streptomyces sp. NPDC048383 (assembly GCF_040651775.1). Lineage (NCBI taxonomy): Bacteria > Bacillati > Actinomycetota > Actinomycetes > Kitasatosporales > Streptomycetaceae > Streptomyces > Streptomyces sp. NPDC048383. The sequence goes on along the minus strand of NZ_JBEZKS010000032.1, from coordinate 13,439 downwards.
TGCTCCGCGCGGCCATCGAGAACCAGCAGCGCAGCGCCCGACAGGCCGAGGTGAACCAGTGATCGACCTTTCCCTCGCCGAGATCGCCGACATCACCGGCGGGCGGCCCCACGACATACCGGACCCCTCGGTGCGGATCGGCGGCCCCGTCGTCATCGACTCCCGTCAGGTCGAGCCCGGCAGCCTCTTCGCCGCCTTCGCGGGCGAGCAAGTCGACGGCCACGACTACGCCGAGCGCGCGGTCGCGGCCGGCGCCGCGGCCGTCCTCTCGGCCCGGCCCGTCGGTGTTCCGGCGATCGTCGTCGACGACGTGGAGAAGGCGCTCGGAGCCCTCGCCCGCGCCGTCGTCGGCCGCCTCGGCACCGATGTGGTGGCCCTGACCGGTTCGGCCGGCAAGACCTCCACCAAGGACCTCATCGCCCAGGTGCTCCAGCACCACGCGCCCACGGTGTGGACACCGGGCTCCCTCAACAACGAGATCGGCCTTCCGCTCACGGCGTTGAAGGCCACCGCCGAAACCCGCCACCTGGTCCTGGAGATGGGCGCGCGCGGCATCGGCCACATCGCGTACCTCACCGGTCTGACCCCGCCGCGCATCGGCCTCGTCCTGAACGTCGGCACCGCCCACATCGGCGAGTTCGGCGGCCGCGAGGCCATCGCACAGGCCAAGGGGGAACTGGTCGAGGCCCTGCCGGCCGCCGAGGACGGCGGAGTTGCCGTGCTGAACGCCGACGACCCCCTGGTCCGGGCCATGGAGAGCCGCACGAAGGCCCGTACGGTGTTCTTCGGCGAGGCCGAGAGCGCCGACGTACGGGCCACCGAGGTCCGGATGACGCCGGGGGGACAGGCCTCGTTCACACTCCACACCCCGACCGGGTGCAGCGATGTGACCTTGCGGCTGTACGGTGAGCACCACGTGTCGAACGCGCTCGCCGCGGCCGCCGTCGCCCATGTACTGGGCATGTCCGTCGAGGAGATCGCCACCGCGCTCTCCGGAGCGGGCACGTTGTCCCGGTGGCGGATGGAGGTCACCGAGCGTGCGGACGGCGTGACGATCGTCAACGACGCCTACAACGCGAACCCCGAATCCATGCGGGCCGCCCTGCGCGCACTCGCCGCGATGGGCGGCGGCGCCAGGGCCAACGGGGGACGTACGTGGGCAGTGCTCGGCCCCATGGCCGAGCTCGGTGACGCGGCGTTGGCCGAGCACGACGCGGTGGGACGGCTTGCCGTCCGGCTCAACGTGAGCAAGCTCGTAGCAGTCGGGGGCAGGGAAGCGTCCTGGCTGCAACTGGGCGCATATAACGAGGGTTCGTGGGGTGAGGAGTCGGTGCTCGTGTCCGACGCGCAGGCGGCGGTCGACCTGTTGCGCAGTGAATTGCGCCCGGGGGACGTCGTGCTGGTGAAGGCTTCCAGGTCGGTCGGCCTGGAGCGGGTCGCGCTGGCGTTGCTGGAGCGCGAGGGCGAGGTCGCCGGCCGATGAGGCAGATCCTTTTCGCCGGAGTCATCGGCCTTTTCCTCACCCTCGTGGGAACCCCGCTGCTGATCAAGCTGCTGGCCCGCAAGGGCTACGGCCAGTTCATCCGCGACGACGGCCCGCGCGGGCACGCCGGGAAGAAGGGCACGCCCACCATGGGCGGCATCTCCTTCATCCTGGCGACGCTCGTCGCGTACGCCCTGACCAAGGTGATCACCGGAAGCGAGCCGACCTTCTCCGGTCTGCTCGTCCTGTTCCTGATGGCGGGAATGGGCGTGGTCGGTTACCTCGACGACTACATCAAGATCGTCAAGCGGCGCTCGCTCGGCCTGCGGGCCAAGGCGAAGATGTCCGGACAGCTGATCGTCGGCATCGCCTTCGCGGTGCTCGCGCTCCAGTTCAAGGACTCCCGCGGACTCGCCCCGGCCTCCACCAAGCTGTCGTTCGTCACGGACTTCGGCTGGTCGATCGGCCCGGTGCTGTTCGTGGTCTGGGCGCTGTTCATGATCCTGGCCATGTCCAACGGCGTGAACCTCACCGACGGGCTGGACGGCCTGGCCACCGGCGCCGCGGTGATGGTCTTCGGCGCCTACACCTTCATCGGTGTCTGGCAGTTCCAGGAGTCCTGCGCCAACGCGCAGACCCTGACCAACCCGAACGCCTGCTTCGAGGTCCGTGACCCGCTCGACCTGGCCGTCGTGGCGTCCGCCCTGATGGGTGCCTGCTTCGGCTTCCTGTGGTGGAACACCTCGCCCGCCAAGATCTTCATGGGCGACACCGGTTCCCTCGCGCTGGGCGGCGCGCTCGCGGGTCTGGCCATCTGCTCCCGCACGGAGTTCCTGATGGCCCTCCTCGGCGGCCTCTTCGTGCTCATCACGATGTCGGTCGTCATCCAGGTCGGCTCCTTCAAGATGACCGGCAAGCGGGTCTTCCGGATGGCGCCGCTCCAGCACCACTTCGAACTCAAGGGCTGGTCCGAAGTCCTCGTCGTGGTCCGGTTCTGGATCATCCAGGGCATGTGCGTGATCGTGGGTCTCGGTCTCTTCTACGCGGGATGGGCAGCCGACAAGTGACCTCCTGGCACGGCAAGAACATCACCGTCGCCGGCCTCGGCGTGAGCGGCATCAGTGCCGCCCGCGCCCTGGCCGGCCTCGGCGCTTCGGTGACCGTCGTCGACGGCGGCGACAGCGAGGGCCACCGGGCCCGGGCGGCGGAGTTGGAGGCCGCGGGCATCTCCGTACGCCTCGGCGACGCCGAACGGCTGCCCGGCGGCACCGACCTGGTCGTCACCTCGCCCGGCTGGAAGCCCGACAGCCCGCTGTTCGCGGCCGCCGCCGAAGCCGGCGTCGACGTCGTCGGTGACGTGGAGATCGCCTGGCAGCTGCGCGGCGAGAACGCCGCGCCCTGGCTCGCGATCACCGGGACCAACGGCAAGACGACCACCACCCAGATGCTCGCGTCGATCCTGCGCGCCGCCGGTCTGCGGACCGCGGCCGTCGGCAACATCGGCACCCCGATCATCGACGTGGTGACCGGCGAGGAGACGTACGACGTCCTCGCCGTCGAACTCTCCAGCTACCAGCTGCACTGGGCGCCCTCCGTGCGCGCCCACTCCGCGGCCGTGCTCAACCTGGCCCCCGACCACCTCGACTGGCACGGTTCCATGGAGGCGTACGCCGCCGACAAGGGCCGCGTCTACGAGGGCAACACCGTCGCCTGCGTCTACAACGTCGCCGACAAGGCCACCGAGGACCTCGTCGTGGAGGCCGACGTCGAAGAGGGCTGCCGGGCCATCGGCTTCACCCTCGGCGCCCCCGGCCCCTCCATGCTCGGCGTCGTCGACGGCATCCTCGTCGACCGCGCCTTCGTCGAGAACCGGCAGAAGAACGCCCAGGAACTCGCGCAGGTCGAGGACGTCAACCCGCCCGCCCCGCACAACATCGCCAACGCCCTCGCGGCCGCAGCCCTGGCCCGCGCCTTCGGCGTCGAACCCCGCGCCGTGCGCGACGGGCTGCGCGACTTCCGCCCCGACGCCCACCGCGTCGCGCACGTCGCCGAGGTCGCCGAGGTGACGTACATCGACGACTCCAAGGCCACCAACACCCACGCGGCGGAAGCCTCGCTGGCCGCCTTCGAACCCGTCGTGTGGATCGCCGGTGGCCTCGCCAAGGGCGCCACTTTTGACGAACTCGTCCAGAAGTCGGCCCCGCGGCTGCGCGCCGTGGTGCTGATCGGAGCCGACCGGGCGCTCATCGCCGACGCGCTGGCGCGACACGCCCCCGAGGTCCCGGTCACCGACCTCGACCGGACCGACACTGGGGCGATGCTCGCGGCGGTCCGGGAAGCCGCCCGGCTCGCCCGACCCGGCGACACGGTCCTGCTGGCGCCGGCCTGCGCCTCCATGGACATGTTCGCGAACTACAACAAGCGTGGGGACGCGTTCGCCGACGCGGTGCGCGAACTGGCCGCCGAGAGCGCCTAGGTCGATCCAGGGCAGGTTCCCTCCCCGACCCGGCTGCTCGCCTCGCACGAGTGGAGGGGAAGATCACAGATGCCGGCCAAGCAGATGCTGCCGGGCAGGCGGCCGAGCGCCGTGAAGGCGAAGGGCCGGGCCCGCCCGGCGTCCGGCGCCGGGCGGCCCGCGGGACGCGGGCCGCTCGCCCGTGTCCGGCGTACGCAACAGCAGTTGCGCAAGGCCTGGGACCGCCCCCTCACCGCGTACTACCTGATCCTCGGCAGTTCGCTGCTCATCACCGTGCTCGGCCTGGTGATGGTCTACTCCGCCTCGATGATCAAGGCGCTCCAGTTGGGTCTGGGCGACGCGTACTTCTTCAAGAAGCAGTTCCTGGCCGCCCTCATCGGCGCCGTCCTGATGTTCGCCGCCTCCCGGATGCCGGTACGGCTGCACCGGGCGCTGTCCTACCCGGTACTCGCCGGAACCCTGTTCCTGATGGTCCTGGTCCAGGTCCCGGGGATAGGGGTGTCGATCAACGGCAACCAGAACTGGATCTCCCTGGGCGGTCCGTTCATGCTCCAGCCCAGTGAGTTCGGCAAGCTCGCGCTGATCCTGTGGGGCGCCGACCTGCTCGCCCGCAAGGGCGACAAGGCACTGCTGAGCCAGTGGAAGCACCTGCTGGTGCCGCTGGTCCCGGTGGCCTTCCTGCTGCTCGGCCTGATCATGCTCGGCGGCGACATGGGCACCGCCATGATCCTCGGCGCCATCCTGTTCGGCCTGCTCTGGCTCGCCGGAGCGCCCACCCGGATGTTCGTCGGCGTGCTCGCGTTCGCGGGTGTGATCGTCGCACTGCTCATCAAGACCAGCCCGCACCGCATGGACCGGCTCTCCTGCCTCGGCGCGACAGAACCGGGCAAGAACGACCTTTGCTGGCAGGCCGTCCACGGCATCTACGCCCTCGCGTCCGGCGGATGGTTCGGATCCGGCCTGGGTGCCAGCGTGGAGAAATGGGGTCAACTACCCGAAGCCCACACGGACTTCATCTTCGCCATCACGGGCGAGGAACTGGGTCTGGCGGGGACGCTGTCGGTGCTCGCCCTCTTCGCGGCCCTAGGCTATGCGGGTATCCGCGTGGCCGGACGCACGGAGGACTCCTTCGTACGGTATGCCGCGGGAGGCGTGACCACCTGGATCACGGCGCAGGCCGTGATCAACATCGGTGCGGTGCTCGGTCTGCTGCCGATCGCCGGGGTCCCGCTCCCGCTGTTCTCCTACGGAGGTTCCGCCCTGCTGCCGACCATGTTCGCGGTCGGACTGCTCATCGCGTTCGCGCGGGAGGAACCGGCGGCGCGTGCGGCACTCGCGATGCGGCAGCCGAGGTCCGGGCGCCAGCGGAGCGAGCCGATATGGAAGTCGATGAGACGGCGCGTCACGAGGCGTCCGTCCGGAGAGCGGTGAATTTCGGTGCATGTCGTACTCGCCGGTGGGGGGACCGCCGGCCACATCGAGCCGGCGCTGGCCCTCGCGGACGCCCTGCGCAGGCAGGATCCGACCGTGGGCATCACCGCCCTCGGCACGGAGCGCGGACTCGAAACCCGCCTGGTCCCGGAGCGCGGCTACGAGCTGGGTCTCATCCCCGCCGTACCGCTGCCCCGCAAGCCCACGCCCGAGCTGATCACCGTCCCCGGACGGCTGCGCGGCACCATCAAGGCGGCCGAGGAGATCCTCGTGCGCACCAAGGCCGACTGCGTCGTCGGCTTCGGCGGCTACGTGGCCCTGCCCGGCTACCTGGCCGCCAAGCGGCTCGGGGTGCCGATCATCGTCCACGAGGCCAACGCCCGGCCCGGACTGGCCAACAAGATCGGCTCCCGGTACGCCCACGCCGTCGCCGTGTCCACCCCGGACAGCAAGCTGCGCGGCGCCCGCTACGTGGGCATCCCGCTGCGCCGGTCGATCTCCACCCTGGACCGGTCGGCCGTCCGCCCCGAGGCGCGCGCCGCCTTCGGGCTGGACCCCAACCTGCCGACCCTGCTGGTCTCCGGCGGCTCACAGGGCGCCCGCAGGCTCAACGAGACCATCCAGCAGATCGCCCCCACCCTCCAGCGCTCCGGGATCCAGATCCTGCACGCGGTCGGACCGAAGAACGAACTGCCGCGTGTCGACAACATGCCCGGGATGCCGCCGTATGTGCCGGTACCGTACGTGGACCGGATGGACCTCGCGTACGCCGCCGCCGACATGATGCTGTGCCGCGCGGGCGCGATGACCGTCGCCGAACTCTCCGCCGTCGGACTGCCGGCCGCATACGTACCGTTGCCCATCGGCAACGGCGAACAGCGGCTCAACGCCCAGCCGGTGGTCAAGGCCGGTGGCGGTCTCCTGGTGGACGACGCGGAGCTGACACCCGAGTGGGTGCTCGGCCAGGTACTGCCGGTGCTGTCCGATCCGCACCGCCTCTACGAGATGTCCCGCGCCGCCGCCGAGTTCGGCCGCCGGGACGCCGACGACCTGCTCGTCGGTCTGGTCCACGAGGCGATCGCCGCACGCAGAGCCCGCTGAGCGGGGGACGCACAGACCCAGGAGGCACAGGAGTGGCCGGAGCGACGACCGCGCAGCGTGGGGCCGCCCGCAAGGGCAGGGGCCCCGGTTCGCCCAAGCCCCCGAAGCCGCCCAAGTCCTCGAAGAGGACCGGCTCCCGGGGCCCCGGTGGCGGACGTTCGCGCCGGGTCCCCGTCCTCGTCTCCCTCGCCGCCGCCGTGCTCCTCGCCGGCGGCGGCACCTGGGTGCTCTACGGATCCTCCTGGCTCCGCGTCGAGAAGGTCACGGCCTCCGGCACCGAGGTGCTCACCCCCGAGCAGGTCCTCACCGCCGCCGCCGTGCCCGTCGGCGCACCCATGGTGGGCGTCGACACCGACGAGATCGCGCAGCGCCTGCGCACCAAGTTGCCCCGCATCGATTCGGTCGATGTGGCGCGCTCCTGGCCGCACGGAATCGGGCTGAAAGTGACGGAACGCAAACCCGTCCTGCTCATCAAGAAGGACGCGGAGTTCGTCGAAGTGGACGCATCGGGTGTGCGATTCGACACGGTCGCGAAACCTCCCGCGGGTGTTCCGGTCCTCGAATGGGACGCGGCGCGCTCCCCGAGCGCCCGCCGCTTCGACGAGCAACGGCTGCTGAGCGAGGCGGTGGGCATCGCGGGAAGCCTCCCGAAGGCCGTCGCGGCGCAGACGGTGCAGGTCAAGGTGCGGTCGTACGATTCGGTCGTACTGGAGCTCACCGAGGGGCGAACGGTCGTGTGGGGGAGCGGCGAACTGGGTGAGGCGAAGGGCCGGGCGTTGACCGCCTTGCTCAAAGCCGCGCCCAAGGCTGTCCACTTCGACGTGAGCGTTCCCACCGCCCCGGCGGTGTCCGGGAGTTGACGTCGAGTCGAACAGCGACGCACCCTGGTTGGCCACCGATACGGGTGATCACATAGGGTGAAAAGAAAAACGGGAGGTTCGGCGTGTTCGTTGAACACGCGCTACTTGTCGACTTAGTGTCCTGTTCGGAAGAGTCCAAGGAACAGACACACCCCTAACCCTAAACTTCAGGGTGAGGGTTCGGGTCGGCGCGTACGGACCGTCCCAATTTCGGCATCAGTCGTCGCAACGCAGGCCCGCGAGGCGGCGACACGTAACTCGAGGCGAGAGGCCTTCGACGTGGCAGCACCGCAGAACTACCTCGCAGTCATCAAGGTCATCGGTGTCGGCGGCGGTGGTGTCAATGCCATCAACCGAATGATCGAGGTCGGTCTCAAGGGCGTCGAGTTCATCGCCATCAACACGGACGCCCAGGCGCTGTTGATGAGCGACGCCGACGTCAAGCTCGACGTCGGCCGCGAACTCACCCGGGGCCTCGGCGCCGGAGCCAACCCGGCCGTCGGTCGCAAGGCGGCAGAGGACCACCGCGAGGAGATCGAGGAGGTCCTCAAGGGGGCCGACATGGTCTTCGTCACCGCCGGTGAGGGCGGCGGCACCGGCACCGGCGGCGCACCCGTCGTCGCCAACATCGCGCGCTCGCTGGGCGCCCTGACGATCGGTGTGGTCACCCGACCCTTCACCTTCGAGGGCCGGCGTCGCGCGAACCAGGCGGAGGACGGCATCGCCGAGCTCCGCGAAGAGGTCGACACCCTCATCGTCATTCCCAACGACCGCCTGCTGTCCATCTCGGACCGCCAGGTCAGCGTCCTCGACGCCTTCAAGTCGGCCGACCAGGTCCTCCTGTCGGGCGTCCAGGGCATCACCGATCTCATCACCACCCCGGGTCTGATCAACCTCGACTTCGCGGACGTCAAGTCCGTGATGTCCGAGGCGGGCTCGGCGCTGATGGGCATCGGCTCGGCCCGCGGCGACGACCGCGCGGTGGCCGCCGCCGAAATGGCGATCTCCTCGCCGCTGCTGGAGGCGTCCATCGACGGCGCCCGCGGCGTGCTGCTCTCCATCTCCGGTGGCTCGGACCTCGGTCTCTTCGAGATCAACGAGGCCGCGCAGCTGGTCAGCGAGGCCGCGCACCCCGAGGCGAACATCATCTTCGGCGCCGTCATCGACGACGCGCTCGGCGACGAGGTGCGCGTCACCGTGATCGCCGCCGGCTTCGACGGCGGACAGCCCCCGGCCCGCCGGGACAACGTCATCGGTGCCGCGTCCACCAAGCGCGAGGAGCCGGCGCCCGCGCCGGTCCGCGCCCCCGAGCCGGTCCGCCCGGCCTTCGGCGGGCTCGGTACGGTCACCCCGCGTGAGGAGCCCCCGGCTCCGGTGGAGATCCCGGCCGAGACCGCGCCGCCCGCGCCGCAGGTCCCGACGGCCCGGCCGTACCAGGACAGCCCGGCCGAGGAACTGGACGTCCCGGACTTCTTGAAGTGACCTTGGGGCAGCACAGCGAGAACGGCGCCCACTTCGCCTTCACCGACCGGTGGGGCGGAGTGAGCGCCGTTCCGTACGAGGAGCTCAATCTCGGCGGCGCGGTCGGAGACGACCCGGCCGCCGTTCGTGCGAACCGGGACGGCGCGGCGCGCACCCTGGGCATCGACCCGGACCTGGTGGTCTGGATGAACCAGGTGCACGGGCGGGACGTGGCCGTGGTCGACGGACCGTGGGGCGCCGGGCAACCGGTTCCCGCCGTCGACGCGGTGGTGACGGCGCGTCGCGGCCTGGCCCTGGCCGTGCTCACCGCCGACTGCACCCCGGTCCTGCTCGCCGACCCCGTCGCGGGAATCGCGGGCGCCGCCCACGCCGGGCGGCCGGGACTGGTCGCGGGGGTGGTCCCCGCCGCCGTGGAGGCGATGGTCGCCCTCGGCGCCGACCCCGCGCGCATGGTCGCCCGTACGGGACCGGCCGTCTGCGGGCGTTGCTACGAAGTACCGGCCGAGATGCGGGAGGCCGTCGCCGAGGTGGCGCCGGCCGCGTGGGCCGAGACCAGCTGGGGGACGCCGGCCCTGGACGTGGTCGCCGGAGTGCACGCGCAACTGGTCGGGGCGGGGGTGGCTTCCGTTCACCGCTCCCCGGTCTGCACACTGGAGTCGCGGGACCACTTCTCGTACCGCCGCGACCGGGTGACCGGGCGGCTCGCCGGATATGTGTGGTTGGAACGGATTGATGACAGACCGTAAGTCTGAACTCGCGCAGAACCTCGCGCGGGTGGAGGAGCGCATCGCGTCCGCCTGCGCGGCCGCGGGCCGCGCGCGGGAGGAGGTGACCCTCATCGTGGTCACCAAGACCTACCCCGCGAGCGACGTACGACTGCTGGCGGACCTGGGTATCCGTCATGTTGCGGAAAACCGCGACCAGGACGCCGCCCCCAAAGCCGCGGCCTGCGCGGATCTGCCGCTCGACTGGCACTTCGTCGGCCAGTTGCAGACGAACAAAGTCCGTTCGGTGGCGGGATACGCGCACGTGGTGCAGTCGGTCGACCGGCCCAAGCTCGTCACGGCACTGTCGACGGCGGCCGATGCCGCCGGTCGCGAACTCGGCGTCCTGGTACAGATCGCCCTCGACGCCGAGTCGGGCGAACGGGGCGCCCGGGGCGGCGCGGCCCCGGACCTGCTGCCGGAGTTGGCGGACCTCGTGGCGCGGGCGCCCGGACTGCGGATCGACGGTGTCATGACCGTCGCCCCCCTGTCCGGCACGTACGCGGGACGCGAACGGGCCGCCTTCGAGAGGCTGGTGGAATTGTCATCCCGCCTGCGCGAAGACCATCCGACTGCCACGATGGTGTCGGCCGGAATGAGCGCGGACCTGGAACAGGCGGTGCAGGCGGGTGCGACACATGTACGCGTCGGCACTGCGGTGCTCGGCGCGAGACCCCGGCTCGGGTAACGTCGCGAAGAAAGTCGGACCACAGCAGAAAATATGGTCATTTCCGCAGATGAGCGGACAGACCACGTGGATCGCGGGCAGTTGGTGACTTTGGTGACACAGCGACCTTGCTGACTGACACAGCGACACCTGCGACAGGGCGATCCACCACAGAGCGGAGGACTCGGAGAATGGCCGGCGCGATGCGCAAGATGGCGGTCTACCTCGGCCTCGTGGAGGACGACCGGTACGACAACCCGGGGTACGACCCCGATGACGAGTTCGAACCCGAGCCGGAGCCGGAGCGTCCGCGTGACCGCGACCATCGGCAGCAGCCCGTGCACCAACCGCCCGTAAGGGACGAACCGGTACGAGCCGTACAGCCTCCGGCACAGCGGGAACCCCTCCCGATGCCGGTAGAAAGCGGACGTCCGGCGCGAATTGCCCCCGTGGCATCCATCACACCTGACCGCACCAACCTGGAGAAGAACGCACCCGTGATCATGCCCAAGGTCGTCTCCGAGCGGGAGCCGTACCGCATCACGACGCTGCACCCCCGGACCTACAACGAGGCCCGTACCATCGGGGAACACTTCCGTGAGGGCACTCCGGTGATCATGAATCTCACGGAGATGGACGACACGGACGCGAAGCGTCTGGTCGACTTCGCCGCCGGCCTCGTGTTCGGTCTGCACGGCAGCATTGAACGCGTGACACAGAAGGTGTTCCTGCTGTCGCCTGCTAACGTCGATGTCACGGCGGAGGACAAGGCCCGCATTGCGGAGGGCGGGTTCTTCAACCAAAGCTAGACCGATCCGTCAGATACGGGACCGGGAACAGAGCGGAAGCAGGGGAGAGGGAAGCGCGGGATGGGCGTCGCACTGCAAGTGGTCTACATCGCGCTGATGTGCTTCCTCATCGTGCTGATCTTCCGACTGGTCATGGACTACGTGTTCCAGTTCGCACGTTCATGGACACCCGGCAAGGCGATGGTGGTCGTCCTGGAGGCCACCTACACTGTCACCGATCCACCGCTCAAGCTTCTTCGGCGTTTCATCCCGCCGTTGCGTCTCGGGGGCGTGGCACTCGACCTGTCCTTCTTCGTTCTGATGATCATCGTTTACATCCTCATCAGTTTCGTGAGCACCGCTGCGAGAAGCGTGTGAACGATGTGCTCCCCACACGCGCGGGGATGCTCCAGGTCTTGCCGACTGCCGACGACTACGTAGAGGTGAAGAAGACATGCCGCTGACTCCCGAGGACGTGCGGAACAAGCAGTTCACGACCGTCCGCCTGCGAGAAGGCTATGACGAGGACGAGGTCGACGCCTTCCTCGACGAGGTCGAGTCCGAACTGACGCGCCTGCTGCGCGAGAACGAGGACCTGCGCGCCAAGCTGGCCGCCGCCACGCGCGCCGCCGCGCAGAACCAGCAGAACCAGCAGAACCAGCAGCAGCAGGGGATGCGCAAGCCGGAACCCCAGGACCAGCGCGGCCCCGGCGCCCCCGTGCCCGCGGCCATATCCGGCCCGCCGCAGCAGCAGCAGCCGCAGATGGGCCCGCCGCAGCTTCCCCCGGGCCCCGGTGGACACGGACCGCAGGGTCCGGGCCAGATGGGCAACCCCATGCAGCAGCAGCAGTCCATGGGTGGCCAGCACCCCATGGCGCCGCAGCAGCAGATGGGCCAGCAGTCGATGCAGCAGCAGATGGGCCAGCAGCCCATGCAGCAGCAGTCCATGGGCGGCCAGAACCAGCTCGGCCAGCCGATGGGCCAGCAGATGCAGCCGATGGGGCAGCAGATGCAGCCCATGGGGCAGCAGATGCACCAGCAGCAGCCGCAGCTTCCGCAGCAGGGCCCCGGTGGCGACAGCGCCGCCCGCGTCCTGTCGCTCGCGCAGCAGACCGCCGACCAGGCGATCGCGGAGGCCCGTTCCGAGGCCAACAAGATCGTCGGCGAGGCCCGTTCGCGCGCCGAGGGTCTGGAGCGGGACGCCCGTGCCAAGGCGGACGCGCTGGAGCGGGACGCGCAGGAGAAGCACCGCGTCGCGATGGGCTCCCTGGAGTCCGCCCGCGCCACGCTGGAGCGCAAGGTCGAGGACCTGCGGGGCTTCGAGCGTGAGTACCGTACGCGCCTGAAGTCGTACCTGGAGTCGCAGCTGCGCCAGCTGGAGACCCAGGCCGACGACTCCCTGGCTCCGCCGCGCGGGCCCGCCGGTCCGGCGCTGCCGCCGTCGCAGTCCCCGTCCATGGCTCCGGCCGGGGCGATGGGGCACTCGATGGGGAACCCGTCCATGGGTGGTCCGTCCCCGATGGGTGGCCCCTCGCCGATGGGTGCCGGACCGTCCTACGGTGGCCAGCAGCAGATGTCCCCGGCGATGACGCAGCCGATGGCTCCGGTGCGGCCTGCTGCTCCGCAGCCGATGCAGGCGCCGTCTCCCATGCGGGGCTTCCTGATCGACGAGGACGACAACTAGGCGTTGTCGGAGCCGTCTTCGCTTCGGCGGGGTCGGTGGTTCCACGGGCCGGGCCCGGTTCCCCTGCGGGGGTGCCGGGCCCGGCCCGTTCCCGTACCCGGGGGTGGGTGGCGCCGCGGGTGCCGCTGCGCGGGGCGTGTCCCCGCCCCGCCCTTCCTCCGTTCCCCGGGCTGCGCCCGGACCCGTCGTGCGGCGCCGTTGCCGGGGGGCGCTGCCCCCGGACCCCGCGCCTCAAGCGCCGGCGGGGCTGGGTGGGGTGGGCTGCGCGCGGGCCCCGTGTGTGTGCGGCGCTGTTGGCGGGGGCGCTGCCCCCGGACCCCCGCGCCTCAAGCGCCGGTGGGGCTGGGTGGGGGTGGGCTGCGCCCGGACCCGTCGTGCGGCGCCGTTGCCGGGGGGCGCTGCCCCCGGGGCTCCGCGGCTCCAGTGCCGGTGGGGCTGGGTGGGGGTGGGCTGCGCGCGGGCCCTGTGTGCGTGCGGTGCTGTTGGCGGGGGCGCTGCCCCCGGGGCTCCGCGGCTCCAGCGCCGGTGGGGCTGGGTGGGGGTGGGCTGCGCGCGGGCCCCGTGTGTGTGCGGTGCTGTTGGCGGGGGCGTTGCCTCCGGGGCTCCGCGGCTCCAGCGCCGGTGGGGCTGGGTGGGGGTGGGACGGGGGCAGGCGTTGGGAATGGGGGCGGGCCGGCCCCCCCGGGGGGGGGGGGGGCGGGGC